>NZ_JBINJD010000023.1:0-47709 GCF_043951915.1 Alienimonas sp. DA493
CCCCTCGGGCCGCGACCGCAGAGGGACGCGCCGTGACGGTCGCGGCTCCCGGCCGGCGGCGGCGCGTCGGCTCACGGCAGTTTCGAAGCCTCGCCGCCGGCGACGTTGTGCTCCTGGGCCTGAATCATCCAGAGGTGCTCTTCCACCTGCTGGCTGATCGCGATCAGCAGGTCTTCGGTCATCGGGTCCGGGTCGGCGACGGTCTTCCGGGCGGTGCGGATCGTCTCGACGGCGGTGTGCAGCCGGTCGCCGACCAGGTGCAGGGCCTCCGGCACGGGCTGGAAGCCGGTGGGGTAGTTCTCCAGCGGGCTGCTCTCGGCGACGGTGTTGCGGCGCCCGTCCGGGGCGATACCGAGCTGGTTCATCCGCTCCGCGACCTCGTCGCTGCTCATGCGGGCGGTCTCGACGATCGCGTCCAGCTTCTCGTGCAGGCTTTGGAAGTCCGGACCGTACAGGTTCCAGTGCGCCTGCTTGCCCTGCAGGCCGAGGTCGATCAACGAGACGAGCACGTCCTGCAGCGCGGAGCAGACGACCTCGGCGTCGTCCTCGGGCAGGATATTCCGTTTCCAGAACGTCATGGCGGAGCTTTCGATAGGGGGGTGAGCGTCCGCGGCGGGGGGCCGGGGACGGCAATAGTTCAGGAGGACTGTAGAGCCGCCGCCCCGTTCTTCACCGGGCGGTCGCCGACGCGCCGGATCGGGAAGACGCCGAGAACTGCGGGGCGCTCCGCAATGCCGACCGGGCCGCGGGGCGCCGGACGGGCTGACGGACGGGACGACGGGGGCCGGTCGCGGTCGGCGCCGGGGCCTCGGCGGTCGGCACGTAGCTGCGGCCCCGCCACGCCGCCGGCCGGCCGAGCAGCTTGCGCCCCAGCGCGTACCACTGCACGATCAGGAAGAAGGCGACGCCGAACGGGTGTAGGGCGACCCCCCGCCACGGCTGCCGGTAAGCCAGCGCCAGCGCCGCCCGCGTGCCGAACGACAGCCCCGCCGCCGCCCACAGCGCCGCCGTCGCCCCGGCGGAGACGTCGATCAGTCCCAGTCCCCCGGCGATCAGCAGCGGAACCGGCGCGACCTGCCCGAGCCCCAGCACGAGCGTGAAGAACCCGATCAGCCCCGGGGCGGCGACGCCCTCGGTGGCGTTCTTGGCCAGGCCGGCGAAGGTCTCCGCGGCCCCGTGGTACATCCGGCAGACGGCCAGCTCCGCGGCGTCGACCACGTCGGTCGTCCGCCCCGCGGTCCGGTAGGCCCGGGGGAGGGTCAGCCCGTCGTGCAGGCTGGTCTTCACCGCGTCGTGCCCGCCGACGGCGGCGTAGGCGGAGCGGGTCGTCAAAAACAGTTGTCCGCACCCCGCCGCCCAAGCCGGTCCCCGCAGCCGCCGGGCGACGGCGATCGGCAGGAAGCCCAGCAGGACGAAGTGAATCAGCGGGATCACCGCGGCCTCGGTCGGCGTGCCGCAGGCTTCCCGGGGGAACCCGCCCAGCAGGCCGACGTTCTTCCGCGCCCGCTCCGCACAGAGCGTTCGCAGGGCGTCGGGGGCCAGCCGCACGTCAGCGTCGATGAAGCAGAGCAATTCCCGCGACGGGTCGGCCCGTTCGGCGAGCGTGCGGCAGGCCCACTGCTTCCCGCACCACCCGGCCGGCAACGGCGGGGCCTGCTCCAACCGCACCCGGCCGTCCTCCCGGGCGGCGGCGGCGACGATCTCCCCGGTGCCGTCGGTGGAGTGGTCGTCCAGCACGACCACCTCGAAATCCACCCCCTCGCTGCTCAACGCCGCGTGCAGGCACTCGCCGATCCCCGCCGCCTCGTTCCGGGCCGGGATGAGCAGGGAGACCCGCGGGAGGCGGGGCGAGACCGCGGGCAGCCGACGCTCCCCGTTCGCCTCGTCTCGCTTCGCCTCATCGCGCTTCGCCTTCGGGGCCCGGAAGGCGAACAGGTTCAGCAGGGTCAGCCCGGCAGGCAGCGCCGCACAGGCCAGGGCGCCCCAGGCGAGCCAGTCGGTCGCGTCCCGCGGCTCGAAGCCCCCCGGCGCGGCGGCGAGCGGCGGAGCGAGCATCGACATCGCGGACCGGGGCGGAAGAGCAAGGAGAGTCGGTCGGGAACCGGCGGGGCGGGGCGCCGGCGTCACGGCCCCCGTGGGAGGGTGCGAAAGCGGGCGGGATCGCGGGACGCGGACGCCCCGGCGAGGGCGTCCAGCATCGACTCCAGCCGACGTTCGAGGAACCGGGAGCAGTCCCCGACGTTCACGGGGGCGTTCCCCGCCGCGGCGCTCCGCCGCGGCTCCTCGCCGCTCACGTCCGCCCGCCGCACCGGCTCGCCGACGGCCAGCAGCAGTTCCGGGCGGCGTTCGGTCCAGAAGTCGTACCGCACCGCGACCGGCACGCAGGCCAGCGCCGGGTCGCGGCTGAGCAACCGGCCCAACCCCGGGGCGAACCGAAGTGGGCGCCGGTCCGGCGGGGCGAACGTCCCCTCCGGGGTGAGCCACAGGTCGCAGCCGGGGGCGTCCAGCGTCGCCCGGGCGGTCCGCAGAAACGCCTTCGCCCCGGCCGCCGTCGCATTGCCGGCGGCGTCCCGCTCGACGCCGAACATCCCCAACCAACGCAGGATCGGCGCCGCCGAGAGCACGTCCGCGTCGATCGGGGCGATGGGCACGCGGCCCGGCCGCAGATGCTCCGCCAGCGCCGCCGCCGCCAGAGGGTCCCACCAGCCGGGGTGGTTGAGATAGAACGCCCGCCGATCGTCCGGGCCGCCGTCGCTCAGCCCCTCCGGCAGCGGTTCGAGCAGCCGCACGGCGTGGAAGTTCCGGGCCAGCATCCCCCGGCCGAAGGGGAACCCGCCCAGTACGTACCGCCGAAACCCCCACCGCAGGAACCGGGAGGTGCGGGGCGGTGAGGTCATGCGGGACGGGGCGAGCGGCGGGACGTCAGTCCTCCGGCGGGGAGGCGTCCCCCGATTCTTCCCCCGCAACCGGGGGTGACGACCCCAGGAACTGGCCGACGCACGCCAGCGTCGCCAAGGCCGGGACCGCGATCACGAGAGGCCACGGCACGAGGACGCGCTCGCCGATCGCGTCCGGCCCGGCGAACAGTCGCGGCCAGCGGGATGCTTCGAGGGGCGAGATGGCGGCGCTCTCCACCCAGATTCCTGCGGACCAGCCGGATTCGTCCGGGTGGGGGGCGACAACCAGAACCGCCCCCAGCGCCGCCGCCGACCACAGCCACGCCCGCCCGATCCGGACAGCCAACCGCCGCTGCGGGGACGGCTCGGGGAGTCGGTTCGCCGCGTCGTGCGTCCACCACAGCCGCACGGCCCCGATCGCCAGCCCGGCGCCTAGCAGTATCCAGACGGGGACGGTCGCTGCCGTCGTCTGCGTGCCGCGGGCGGCCCCGAACCCGACGTACCACGCCGAACCGAGCCGCAATCCGGTCCACTCCTCCTCATAAATCCAGTTCCCGCTGCCGCGGGGGTTGGGGGCCGACCGGTCGTAGGCGTGGTGAACGAGCCTCAGGAACCGCGGCGGGGCGGGGACCCGCCCACGGTCGCCGGTGACGGCGGCGGTGGCTTCTGCCCCGCCGAACGCCGGCAGGAGGATCAGGGCGACGGCGATCGCCGCCAGCACGACGGCGACGCCCTCCGCCAGCACGAGCGCGGTCCGGCGGAGGCGATCGAACGAGGTGAGGCTACGGTGGTCCGCGCTCATGCGGAGCAGCGTACCGATCCAACTGCTCCCACGCGTTCCCCGGTTCGCCGGCGGCTCCCCGCGTACTACCGAATCAGCTGGAACAGGCGGGCGAAGTTCGGCAGGAAGGGGACGCCGTGTTCCTGGTAGCTGGTCACGATCCGGCCGTCGGTGCCGACGTGGTAGAACCAGCGGTTCAGGCCCGGGATGTCGGCGGCCCAGCCGCGGGTGAAGCCGTCGCCCACGCCGTCGCCGTCGTCGTCCGCTTCGAACCAGATTGGCTCCCCGTGCGGCCAGTAGATGGCGAAGGCGGTGCCCACCAGGGCGTCCCGCGGGACGGCGTGCCGCCGCGGGGCGCCGCGGGTGTTCGACCACAGCCGGCTGTCCAGACTGCTGGGCGAGTTGTCGCCGAGCATCAGGAACTCGTCCGGGCCGAGTCTCATCTCGTACACCCGGGGGTCCACCCGGGGGTCGCTCGCCAGCAGCGTGCTGCGGTAGCGGCGGGCGTAGGCCAGCGGGTCGTCCGCCAGCGAGGCCAGCTCGCTGAGCCGGCCCTCCTCCACGTCGTCGAACATCAGCCGACGGCCGCGGCCGTCCGTCTTGCGGCCCGACGGGCCGAGGTCGTCCGGGTCCCGGAAGCTGCCGCGGTAGTAGAGGTCCCGACGAATCGTCATCCCCTCCGCCCGGGCCGAGGCGTTCTTCACCGCGAAGCCGGCCGGGGTGAAGTCCCGTTCGGTCGGCTCCTGCACGGTCGTGGCGGTGTAGGGCGGGTAGGGAACCTGCTCCACCGCCCCGGCCCCGTCGGCGGGGACGAAGGCCACCGGTTCCCCGTCCACCCACAGCGTGAGGGCGTCGTCCACGTTGGCGAAGACGAGCTGGTACGCCCCGGCCTCCGCCACCTCGCACGGCCCCTCGGCGAGGACCGATTCAATGTCGGACAGCCGCCCGTCGGAGGCCGCCGCCGCCCGCTCCGCCCCGGGCAGGGTGTCGTAGTAGCTCAGCGTCGCCGTGCCGGTCGTCGCGTCGATCCGGCAGCGGTAGGTGCGGTCCCCCTCGACCAGTTCCAGCAGGACCCCGGCGCCGTCGGACAGGTCGGACAATTCCAGGTCGAGGGCCATCTCCAGATCGCCCACCCAGAAGGCGCCGTCCGGCTGCAACACGTCCGGGTTGTAGGCGCAGTGATCGAGAATCAGCTTCGGCGAGACGTCCTCCACCCGGGCGCCGACGATCGCTTGGCGCCACTGTTCGGCGGTGGGGCGGAGGTGGCGGTAGCGAATCCAGTCCCACTCCTCCCCGGCGCCCCCGTTGCCCGCGCCCGGGCTGCGACGCAGGGCCCGGGTCTCCGGCAGGGCGGTCCAGCCGGTGGCGTCCTCCACCCAGCCGGCGATCGCCCCGGGACCGGCGCTCTCCCCGCGGTAGCGCACCGGGGCGAACCGCTCCGGCACGCCGGCGGCCAGCAGCTCCGGGGCGGGACGGGCGTGGTCGTAGACCGGCAGGGTCATCGCCCGCTGCTTGGCCGGTTCCTTCCGCAGCATCTCGGCGACGCCGGCGGCCGGTCCCCCGTCCGGGCCGTTCGTGATCCGATACAGATCGCCCTGCCGCAGGGTCAGCGTCTCGCCCGGCAGGCCGACCATCCGTTTGACGTAGTTGGTGGTCGGGTTCTCCGGGAACTTGAAGACCGTCACGTCCCAGCGATCCGGCTCGCCCAGCAGGAAGGGCCATTTATTGACGAGGATGCGGTCCCCCGCGAACGGCGGCAGCGGGGTCAGGTCGACCGGCCGGTTGCAGTTCGGGCATTTCGCGGAACGGACCCGTTCCGTCGGCACCGGTCCGTCCGGGCCGCCGCGGACGTACAGGTAGCCGGCGTCGTCCACCTCCTGGCTGGCGCCGACGGCCCACTCCGTCCCGCAGCCGGGGCACTCGACGTCCTTGTGCCGGCCGTAGAGCGTGGGCGCCATCGACCCGGTCGGGATGACGAACGCTTCCGCCTCGAAGGTTTTGAACAGGAAGCAGAACACGAACGCGATCACGATGGACTCCATCGTTTCGCGCGTGCCGTCCTTCTTGGGCGGGGCTTCGGCTTCGGTCGGCTTCTCGGTCATCGGGGGGCGGGCTCGTCGAAAATCCAAGACCAAGAACTCAAGAACCAAAACGGTTCCGGGGCGTGATTGTAGGCGGGCGGGCAGTATGGGGCCGGGCGGCGAACGGTGCGAGACCGACTCCGCCGGCCCGTTTGGTGCTTGATTTCTTGGCGCTTGGAGCTTTCCGCCCCCGTCAACGGACGTACCGAATCCTCGCCGGGTCCGGGATGCGGACGGTCGTGGAGGCGTCGCCCCAGCTCAGCGTGCCGGGCTTGCTGGGCAGGTGCACGATGAAGGGTTTGCCGACCAGCAGGCGCTCCGGCACGGCGCCGTCGTTCCAGCCGCGGCTGTCCAGGCTGACCGGGCTGTTGTCGCCCAGCACGAACAGTTCGCCCTCGCCCAGGCGGTAATCCTCCTCCACCCCGTGCACCGCCCGGCCGCGGGTGTAGTGGACGTCGCGGTAGAGCATCAGGTCCGTGACGGCGACGGCCCCGCGGCCGCCGAGCAACGCCGGGCCGGGGCCCGGCGGGGGGGCGTCGTCGGGGCGGTCGAACTCCACCGGGGCGAACGGCTGCACGCCGTTCACCGCGGCGACCGCCTGCCGGTCGAACAGGCTGAACTCCAGCTCCACCGGCCCCGCCGCGACCGACGCCGGCAACGCGACCGACCGCAGCGCCGCTCCGAGCGGCCGGCCGGCGGCGTCCAGTTCGAACAGCGACAGCGTGCCGGTCGGGCGGCGGTCCCGGTCGGCCCGGTCGGCGACCAGCAGGAAGGTGCGGTTCCCGTCGGTCAGTTGCAGCGCCAGCGCCGCGTCGGGATCGCGGGAGAGGTCGGCGGAGAGGCTCAGGGCGAAGTCCAGCGCCCGGGCCTCGAATCGCGGGTCCGGGGCGTGGTTGTAGCCGTAGTCGTCCGTGATCGGGGCGAAATGACTGCGGGCGGCCAGTTCCTTCACCGCGTCCCGCCAGCGGGGATCGCGGGAGAGCCGCCGCAGCCGGCAGGCGTCCGCCCCGCTCAGCACGCCGCGGCAGGAGAGGGTGTTGGTGATCGGGTCGAAGTCGTAGGCGACCGGCAACCGGGGCTCGTCCCACTCGAAGCTCCGCGGCGGCGGATCGACCTGGACCGCGGTCTCGTGCGTCCCGCCGGCGGCGAGCACGTGGCGGTAGCTCAGCCGCCGCCATTCGGCGCGGGACGGTCCGTCCGCATCGGCGTCGGCCTGCGGGGCGGCGGCGTCGGGGGCGGCGTCGTACTCCGCGGTGGCGAACCGCACCGTCGGGGCGTCGCCGTCGGGCAGTTCCGTCCGCACCCAGCCGTCGCCGCTCCAGCGGGGTTCCGGGGCGTCGTCCGGACGGGGGGCGTGAGCGGGGTCGTAGACCGGGATTCGCACCGCCCGCTGGGTCGTCAGCGGCTTGCGGCACAGTTCGCCGTTCGCCCACACGTCCCCGCCGGCCACGCGGATCGCCTCCCCCGGCAGCCCCACGACCCGTTTGACGTACGCCTGCCGGGCGTCCTCCGGGTGGCGGAACACCACGACCTCCCACCGCCGCGGGTCCCGCCAGGCGAAGGCGTGCTTGAGCACGAGCAGTTGGTCGCCCTGGGTGTCCGGGGCGGCGGAGACGTCGATCTCCGGCTGACCGCAGTTCGGGCAGTGGGCGAAGGTGACCGGCCGGGCCGGGGTCCCGTCGCCGTCGCCCTCCCCGGCGGTCATGCGGCCGGGCAGGCCGGCGACGCCGTCGAAGCTCACCCCCCGGGCGAAGGAGTGCGTGCAGGAGGGGCAGGTCACCCGCTTGTGGTAGCCGAACAGCCCCGGGGCCATCGACCCGCTGCTGATCACGTAGCCCTCCACCAGGAAGGCGTGGGCGACCATCACCGCGACCGCCAGCAGGGCGAGGGAGTCCGCCGCCGTCCGGGCCGTCAGCGCCCAGCCGGAACGCGGCCGGCGCGCGGCCGGTTCGGGACCCGGCCCGGGCGCGCCGACGCGGGTCGTGGGCGGCGGGGGCGAGGCGGTCATACGCCCCCAGTGTAGTTCCCCGGCCGAACCGCGGGGAACCCGTCCCGCCGTCGCGTCCTCTTCCCCCGCCGTCGCGTCCTCCTCCCCCGCCGCGGCCGGGGCGGGTTCAATCCGGATCGGACAGCGTCAGCTCGATCGTGCGGCCCTCCCCGGCGGCGTTCCCGCCGGGGGGCGCCCCGTCCGTCGCCTCGCCCGCCGCGTTCTCCCCGCCGGCGTCGGTCAGGGTGAGGTCCGCGTCGAGGAACCCGCCGGCGTCGTCGTACCGCACCCGCAGCAGGCCGGAGGCCCGTTCGCCGACCGCGTCGTAGTAGTAGACGTCCCAAGGGGTGTCGTCGGCGTAGGTGCGGTCTTCGTTCACCGTCACGGCGGTCAGCGGCCCCAGGGCCTCGGTCGCGGCCGGCTCCGCGGCGAGCGCGGCCCGCACCCGGTCGACGTCCAGCTCGACCGCCGCCGTTTCCAAGTCCTCGAAGGCGTCGGCGGCGTCCTCCACCGCCTTCGCCCCCCACGCGACCGCGAACACCACGCCCCAGACGACCGACGCCGTCACCAACCCGAGCGTCGCGCCCGTCAGCAGCAGCGCCGCCCCCTTCCACGGGTTCGGCGGGGCGGGAACGTAGACCACCCGGTCCGCCGGCAGGACCGGCTGCATCGGGCGCCCCCCGACGGACGCCCGGACCGGGGCGCCGGACGGGCCGCGGACGGAGTCGTCCGCGAACGGGTCGGCGAAGTCGTCCCCGGAGCGGTCGTCGTCGGGGTCGGCGAACAGGTCGGCGGGGCGGGACATCGGGCGAACTCGGCGGTCGGCGGGCGGCGGTCAGTCTCGCGGCGCCGGGGCCGGCCCGGCGGGGGCGAGGTCCCCGCGGAGCCATTCCAGCAGCCGGGGCCCCGCCCGGTCGAGCGTCGACCCCTGGTTCCCCGACGCCACCCGCTGTTCCGGCACGACGGCCCCGGATCAGGGCGGCGGAGGATTTACTCCTCGATCGCCTGGTCGGCCACGCCGCGCTCCAACTCCGAAGGCTCGGCCGCGTCGGCTTCGAGCTCCGGCAGGTCGTACCGCAGCGTCGGCGGGGCCGGCGTCGGGGCGGGCGCCGGGGGGACGGCGCCGTCCTGCGGCGCGGGGGCGGCGTGCGTCCGGGCCGGCCCGGCAGTCCCGGCGTGGGGACCGCAGTCGACGCCGCAGCCGCCGACCGGCACGGCCTCCCACTTGCAGACGCAGCGTTCGCCGCATTCGTATTCGTGGGTGTCGAGGGTGTTCACGCAGCGAATCCCCCCGCAGCAACCGCGGCCGTGGTCGCACAGTTTGGCGAGCCACCCGGCCTTGCGGGGACGGCCCCCGTGCAGGCCGCAGCCGCCGTCGCAGCCGGCGGCCGTGCAGCCGTCGGCGCCGCAGCCGTGACCGTGGCCGCCGCGGGACTTTTTGCCGCGGAACAGGTCGCGGACGCAGTCGAACGGCGAGGTCGTAATCGGCGGGATGCAGACCGCCTCCGGTTCAATGAGGTAGCACTCCTTTTCGATCGGCTCGGTCTCCACCGTCACCCGGCAGGCGTAGCGGGCGGGGCGGCGGCAGGCGTCGGCGGAGCAGCGGCCGTCGGCGTCGCAGGGCGGGCCGGCGAGGGCCGCCGGGGCGAGGAGGCCGGACAGCAACGCCGCCGGGAGCGACGAGGAGAAAACGTGGATCAGGCGAACGAACATCCGTGCGGCTTGGGGAGAGGGGGAATTGTGCGGGGAAAGAAGCGGGGCCGGCGGCCCGGCGAAGATTTAGAAGTCCACGCGGAAGCGGACGCCGAGGATGTCGTAGCGGCTGTCGATCGGCTCGCCTTCGCCGCCGTCGCCCTCGACGACCGAAGAGTCTGTAATATTGCCGTTCACCCAGTTGAACTGCATGCCGGCGTTGTCGTTCCAATACCAGTTCAAGCCGAGGGTGAAGCTGTCCGCCGTGCCGCCGAAGACGTCGGCGTCGTTCAGGTCGAGGTAGGAGTATCGGGCGGCGATCTGCCAGGCGCCCCACCCGCCGCCGACGTCGCCGTGGCAGGTGTTGACCAGGAAGAAGTCCTCGTGCGGCTTAATGCGCCCCAGCGTGCCGCTCTCGCGGCTCCAGGGCATATGTTCGCCTGTCAGGAAATAACTGACGTACGTGTAGCCGCCCCAGAAGTCGGCGTCCTCCGAGCCATCGTTCCGGTTGTTCCACAGGCCCTGCACCTCCGTGACCCACTGCACCGGGCCGTAGTTTAAAACATGCTCCACGCCGAGCAGACCGAATCGCTCCACGTCGTCGATGCGCCCGGTGTTGAGCCAGCGGTCGCCGGTGCGGGCCTCGGGCCGGGTGCGGAAGCGGGCCTCGTTATTATTGAGCGGCCCGCCGGTCTCGTCCGGGTCGGCGACCGTACCGGCGACGGCGAAGTGGCCGTAGCCGCGGCCGTCGGAACACTCGTCCCACCAGTAGGTCGTGGCCAGCCGGCCGGCGACCTGCAACTGATAGGCGTCGCCGACGTAGATGCCGTCGTCCTGGATCCGCTCCAGGTTATAAACTCCGTAGCGCCAGTTATAGCGGAGGTCGTCGGAGACGCCGTAGACGACCGCACCCAGCCGGCGGGCGTCTTCGTTGAACGCTTCGATGACGTTCGGGCGAGCGATAAAGACGTTGTACCGGCTGCTGTTCAAGTGGTCCAAGCCGTACGGCCGCTTCTGGTTCCCGATCGTGAAGGACTGGGTGGACCCGTCGAAGCTGGGGATGTCGCGGAAACCGAAATAGACGTCGCGGATTTCGAAGTCGTTCACCGAGGCGAACTCCGTCTCCATCTTATAATACATGTTTGTGCGGACGTCCCCCTGCACCCCGATCCGCAGCCGGCGGAACAGGAAGCGGTCCTGCGGGTTTTCTCCCTCGAACCGGGCGGCGCCCTCGTCCGTGCTGGGGAAGGCGTAGTAATCCGCGTGCAGCCGGCCGAATAATTTGGCGGTGGCGTTGGAGGTGCCGCGGGTGACGAAGTCCGGCAGCGTGTCCTCGACCTCGCCGAGCCGCTCGTCCAGCGCCACGAAGCGGTCGGCGACCTCGCCGCCGTCGTCGTCGAATAACTCTTCCAGGTCCCGCAGCCGGGCGTCGAATTCGGCGTTGAAATCCACGTCGTCGCCGGGGCCCTGGTTCGCCTCGTCGGGGACCTCCAGCGACTGATCCGCCACGCCGCGGTCCGGGGGGCTCGGGTCCTGGAAGGCGGTCGTGTGAAACAGCGGGGCCGGCGGGAGGGCGTCCCGTTCGGCGGGGGCGAAGGGGGCGTCCAGCCGGCCCCGCAGCGAGCGGACCTCCGCCTCGGCCCGGTCGAGCCGCTCGACGAGGGCCCGGAACTCCGCGGCGGAAATCGCGTCGTCAGCCCCGGGCTTGGCCGCGGCGATCGGCGGGGCGGCGGGCTCGGGTTCGGCGGCGACCCCAACGGAACAGAGGGCGGCGGGGGCGAGAAACGCCCCGCGGGCGATCCAGCGCGCGGGCGAACGGGACATAGGGGAACGACCTCCTTGCAGGGCGAGTACGTACGACCCTCCTGGTCGCACCGCCGTGAACATCGGTCGCGTCCCCCACGACCCAAACCGCCGGCACGGGCGTTCCCGCGGAAAGTGCGGTTCGCCCTCTTCACAGTCGCGATCCACCGGCGCCGCCGGCACAACCGGACCGCCGCAATCGTTCGCCCCCGAACCGCCGGGGCCGTCCCCGGCGCCGACCGCCGGGACCTCCACTAAGAAACGATGAAAGCGGAGAGGGGGGGATTCGAACCCCCGGTACCCATGCGGGCACACCGGTTTTCGAGACCGGCCCGTTCGACCACTCCGGCACCTCTCCGGGGCTCCGCGCGGCGAACGGGCGTTCGACGCGACGGGAAGTGGGGACGAAGAATACCCGCCCGCCGGACACGCCCCAAGTCCGCGGCGTTCGCCGGGCGGCGGATTTGACGGTCCGAGCCGTTCCCCCGACGTCCGCTACCATGTCGCCCCGCCCCGTCCGGCTCCCCCCGCAGGTCCCGCGAACTGCATGTTGAACGCCGTCATTCGCACCGCCCTGCGGAATCGGGCCGCGACGCTGGCCCTCGCCGCGGCGCTGCTGGTCATCGGCGGCTGGCAGACCGCGCACCTGCCGATCGACGTCTTCCCCGACCTCGACCGCCCCCGCGTGGTCGTGCTCACCGAGGCCCCCGGCATGGCCCCGGAGGAGGTCGAAGCCCTCATCACCTTCCCGCTGGAAACCACCCTCAACGGGGCGACCGGCGTGGAGGCGGTCCGTAGCAGCAGCGGCGTGGGCATCAGCGTCATCAACGTGGAATTCGCCTACGGCACGGACGTCTACACTGACCGCCAGATCGTCACCGAGCGCATCGCCGCCGTCGCCGACCGCATGCCGGAGGGCGTCGAACCCTCGCTGGCCCCGGTCAGTTCGATCATGGGGCAGGTGCTGATCCTCGGGCTGTGGGCGGACCCGGAGGAAGCCGTCGGCGGGGACGCCACCGATCCGCTGGAGCTGCGCACGCTGGCGGACTGGGTGATCCGGCAGCGCCTGCTGACGGTGCCCGGCGTGGCCCAGGTGTTCACGATGGGCGGCGGGCGGTTGCAGTATCAGGTCCTCGTCGACCCGGACGCCCTGCGGACGCACGGGGTGACGCTGGAAGAGGTCGTCGCCGCCGCCGAACAGGCCAACCGCAACGCGACCGGCGGTTATCTGGACGACCGGGGGCCGACGGAGCTGCTGGTCCGCGGCCTCGGCCGGGCGACGACCGCCGAGGACCTGCGGCTGGTGCCGGTCGCCACCCGCGGCGGGGTGCCGGTCACGCTGGGGGAGGTCGCCACGATCACCACCGCCGCCCAGGTGAAGCGGGGCGACTCCGCCGCCTTCGTGCGGGTCGCGGTCGAGGGGGAGGAGAGCGACGAAGAGGAGAGCGACGAGCCCGCCGACGCGGGGGCGTTCGAGGGCGGTCCGGCCGTCGCCCTGACGGTCACCAAGCAGCCGGGCGCCGACACCCGGGCCGTCGCCGCCGCGGTCAACGCGGCCCTGGCCGACCTCGCCCCCACGCTGCCGGCGGACGTGCGGTACGAGACGGTCTATTCGCAGCGGTCCTTCATCGACCGGGCGGTGGAGAACGTCGCCGAGGCCCTCGCCGACGGCGGCACGCTGGTGGTGGTGATCCTGTTCGCCTTCCTGCTGAACCTGCGGACGACGCTGGTCACGCTCACGGCGATCCCGCTGAGCGTCGTGGCGACCGCGACCGTCTTCGCCGGGTTCGACCTCGGCATCAACACGATGACGCTCGGCGGGTTGGCCGTTGCCGTGGGCGAACTGGTGGACGACGCGATCGTCGACGTGGAGAACGTCCACCGCCGGCTCAAGGAGAACCGGCTCCGACCGCCGGACGACCGGCTCCACCCGTTGCGGGTGGTGTACGGGGCGAGCGCGGAGATTCGCGGGTCGATCGTCTACGGCACCGCGGTGGTCGTGCTGGTGTTCCTGCCGCTGTTCGCCCTGCAGGGGATGGAAGGCCGGCTGTTCGCCCCGCTGGCGGCGGCCTACGTGGTGAGCATCCTGGCCTCGCTGGCGGTCTCGCTGACCGTCACGCCCGTGCTGTGCTCCCTGCTGCTGATCGGGCGGGCGGGCTGGCTGGTCGCCGCCCCGCTGCTGGGGTTGGCCCTGAGCGCCGCGTCCTTCCACTGGATCTTGCCCCGGGCGGCGGAGATCACCGGGCTGCACGGGCTCGCGTTCGACGATCCCTGGTGGTGGACGCTCGCGGCGGCGCCGGCCTTTTGGCTGGGGGCGTTGGCGCTGGACGCCGTGCTGGGCGACGCCGGCGAGGGGCCGCTGCTGCGGGGCCTGCAATGGGCGGCCGGGGGAGTGATCCGATTCTCCACCGTGGCGGCGGGGCCGGTGCTGCTGATCGCCGCCGGGGCGGTGATCGCCGCCGGGGTGGCGGTCAGCCGGTTGGAACGCGACTTCCTCCCGCCGTTCAACGAAGGCGCCGTGCAGGTCAACGTGCTGCTGGCCCCCGGCACGAGCCTGAAAAGCAGCGGCGAGATCGCCGAGGCCGTGGAGAAACGCCTGATGCGCGTCGAGGGCGTCCACACCCTCGTCCGCCGCACCGGCCGGGCGGAGCTGGACGAGCACGCCGAGGGGGTGAACGTCTCGGAGATCATCGTCGAGATGGACCCCGAGGCCTCCCGCGAACGGGTGCTGCACGACCTCCGCGAGGCGATCGCCGACGTGCCCGGGGCCGTCGGCAGCGTGGAGGGACCGCTGGCGCACCTCATCTCCCACATGATCAGCGGGGTGAAGGCGCAGGTCGGCATCAAGCTGTACGGCGACGACTTGGACACGCTTCGCCGCCTCGGCGAGCGGATGCAAACGGCGATCTCCGACGTGCCCGGCCTGACGGACGTCGTCCTCGAACCGCAGGTGACGATCCCGCAGCTCCGCATCGAACTGGACCGCCCGGCCCTGGCCCGCACCGGCCTGACGCCCGGCGAGGTGATGGCGTTCGTGGAGACGGCGATGAACGGGGAGGTCGTCTCCGAGATCCTCGTCGGCCAACGCACCTTCGACCTGGTCGTCCGGCTGGACGAACCGTTCCGCGAGGACCTGGAGGCGGTCCGCCGGCTGACGCTCGTCGCCCCGGACGGCGCCGAGGTGCCGCTGGGGGCGGTCGCGGACATCTATCAGGGCGGCGGGCCGAACACGATCAACCGGGAGAACGTCCGCCGGCGGATCGTGTTGGCCGCGAACGTGGAGGGCCGCGGGCTGGTCGACGCGGTGACCGACGTGAAGGCCCGCCTCGCCGCGATCGAGCTGCCGCCGGGCTACTTCATCGAATACAGCGGCCAGTTCGAGAGTCAGCAGAGCGCGACGAACCGGCTGGCGGCGCTGACGGCGGCGGCGGTGCTGGGCGTGTTTCTCACGCTGAACACCCTGTTCCGCAGCGCCAACTTCGCGTTGCAGGTGATGGCCGCCCTGCCGGCGGCGTTCGTCGGCGGGGCGGTGGCGCTGGTCCTCACGGAGCAGACGCTCACCGTGGCGGCGCTGGTCGGGTTCATTTCGCTGGCCGGCATCGCCAGTCGCAACGGGATTCTGCTGCTCTCCCACTACCTCCACCTCGTGCGGGAGGAGGGGGAGGATTGGACCCGCGACATGCTGGTGCACGCCGGCCGGGACCGCCTCGCCCCGGTGCTGATGACCGCCCTGACCAGCGGCATCGGGTTGGTCCCGCTGGCGCTCAGCGCCGGCGAGCCCGGCAAGGAGATTTTGTACCCGGTGGCGACGGTGATTGTCGGCGGGCTGATCAGCAGCACGGCGGCGGAGTTCGTCGTGCGGCCGGCGCTATTCTGGGCCGTCGGCCGCGGGGCGGGGCGGAAGCTCACCGCCGCGGACGCGGCGGCCGACCCGCTGGCGTAGGGTCCGCTCCGCGGACCCTCCTCGGAGACGCCGCCGGTGCGTGGGCGGTCCGCACCGCGGACCCTACCGCTTGCCCGGACGCCGCTTAGACTGAGCGATCCCCCCGTTCCCGATCTTCGGAAGGAGTCGTTCATGCGTCGTTCGCCCCTGTTCCCCGCCGCTCTTGCGCTCTGCGGCGCCCTGACCCTCGGCTGCCAGTCCGAGAGCGAAGATATGGACGCCGTCGGCACGCCGGGCGTCGAAGCCCCCGACGACCACCCCCACGACGACGACCACGCCCACGACGGCCACGACGATCACGACGGCCACGACCACGGCGACGAGCACGCCCACCCGACAGAGGGCCCCCACGGCGGGGAGTTGATCGAACTGGGCGCCGAGGAATACCACGGCGAACTGCTGCACGACGAAGCGGCCGGGACCGTGACCGTCTACCTGCTGGACGGCGCCGCGACCGGGGCCGCGACCACCGACGCGACGGAGTTGACCGTGAACCTGTCCCACGAGGGCGAGCGGAAGACGTTCGTCCTCGCCGCCGAGCCGCAGGAGGGCGACGCGGAGGGCCGCAGCTCCAAGTTCGTCTCCCGCGACGCCGCCCTGGGCGAGGAACTCGACCACGGCCACGACGACGCCAAGCTGATGGTCAAGATCGACGGCCGGGCCTACTCCGGCTCGATCCGCCACAACGAGGCCAGCCACGACGTGGACCACAGCGACCACGATCACGAATAGGCCGCTTTTCCGTTTGCCGCCGCCGTGGGCCGCGCCAGCGTCCCGGACCCTGCAAGGGTCCGGGACGCTCCGTTTTCGGGGCGATCGGCCCGCTCAGTCGTAGCTCAGCTGGGCGGTCGCCGTGGCGTCGGCGTCGGCGGTGACGCGCACCCAATAGGCGTGGAACGCCTCCGGGAACGTGTGCTCCGCCGGGGCGTCCGGCGTCACGCGGAAGGTCTCGTACGGCAGCCACGTGCCGTTGCCGGCGACGTCGACCTCGACGGTGATCTCCGTCGGCCGGTCGGCGGAGAGCGTCAGCGATTTGCGGTCGTAGCCGGTCATCAGGTACGGGTCGGAGGGCTCGCCGGCGGTCACCGGCGTGTTCTGCCACGGCCCGCCGCGGCCGACCGGCTTGCCGAGCTTCCACGCCTCGTCGATCGCCCCGACCCACACCGCCGCCTTGCCGTCGGCGCTGCGGAGGACCCGGGGGTTCTCGCCGGCGTCCGCCAGGTCGATCCCGGAGAGGACGAACAGGCCGCGGTAGCTGCAGTAATCGTGAATCCGCCGGCCGTGGGTGGCGACGGGGCGAACCCGGGCGAAGCCGCCGGCGTTGCGGGCGGGCAGCTCGTAGAAGGTGCCGTGGCAGTTGAAGAGGTCCCGCTCCGTGGCGACCTCCCGGGCCAGCCGGCCGAAGCCCGTGCCGCCGAACGCCGCGGGGCCGGGCTTGGCGAAGCGGTCGTCCTTCGGCAGGCGGTAACGCGAGCCGTCGTCGTCCACGTACAGCACGCTGGCGGCGTCGACCGTGAGGATGCCGGTGCGGTCCGGGATCGCCGCGTTCTTCTTCAGATAGGCGACGGCCTTGGGGTCTTCCTCGTGGGTGAGGTTCATGTCGGCGTCCAGCACGTAGTGGCCGGGGTCGCCGTCCCCGTCGTCGGCGGCGATGTGCAGGGTGCGCTCGTTGCCGCCGCGGGCCCGCATCACCCCGGCGGTGACGCGTTCATCCCCCGGCTTCGCCAGCCCGGCGAACAGGGCGGCGTCGCCGGCGGGCAGCTCGTCGGCCGTCGGTCGGTCGTCGCGGTTCGCGTATTGGAATTGGGCGGTGACGGTCGCCGGTTCGCTCAGACGCACGCGGATCCACTCCCCGTCGGCGTCCGCCGGGAAGCCGTGCCACGCGGCGCCGTCGACCTTCACGCTCTCCAGCGCGGTCCACGCGCCGGTCCCGTGGCGGTCGATTTCAAACGTAAAGGTCGTGGGCCGGTCGGTCGCCAGGTGCACGCCGCGGCGGTCGTAGCCGGCGAACAGGAAGGGGGCGGACGGCTCGTCCGCGGCGATCTCCTCGTTCATCCAAACCGCCCCCCGGCCCAGCGCCGGGCCGAAGGCGTCGAGGGCCTCCGGCTCCACGAACCAGAGGTTCGACTGACTCTGCGGGGCGGCGATCTCGCCCTTCGCCCGGCGCGTGTTGAGGAACTCGTTGTGGGCGGTGTCGTCGCAGCCCATCACCACCCGATCGCCCCAGCGGCAGAAGTCGCCGATCACCTTCAGGTAGTTCGACCGCGGCCGAATCCCCGCGGCGTTCCCCGGCCGAAAGCCCTTCGGAAAGGTCCAGAAGGAGCCGTGCATGGTCATCAGCAGGTCGTCGCCGGTCCCGATCTCGCGGATGCGGGGCCACTCCGTGTTCCAGCCGTGGGCGCCGTCGTAGCTGTGCGAGGCCTTCGGCAGCCGGTAGGTCGTCCATTCGCCGCCGTGCAGGACCATCAGGATCAGCGATTTGGCGTCCCAGCCGACCGTCCAGACGGGGTCGGTGGCCGGGTCCGGGTTCCCCTCGATGCCGCCGGGGCCGGTGACCTCCGTGAATTGATTGCGCCGCACCAGCGTCCAGGCGTCGTCGCCGGTCGCCTTGCCGTCCCAGGTGGCCAGCGCCCCGGAGGGGGTGGTGGGATCGCTCTGGGCGGCCCGGCCGTGCTCGCCGTTGTTGGCGTAGATCACGCGGCCCTGACCGGAATACAGCCCCTTGCCGTGGTAGCCCGGCAGGTCCATCCGCGGGCCGGGGGTCTTGTCGGCTTCGTCCCGGAACAGCGGGGTGACGGCGAGGGTGTCGACGTCAATTTCATAGAGGGCCTCCTCCATCGAGGCGCAATAAATCTTGCCCGCCGGATCGAACAGGTGCCGGGCGTTGCCGGTGGGGCGGCCGAACATCTCCGTGTAGGGGACGACCCGCACCTCGCCGTCGCCGCGGATGGCGTAGGGGCCGATGAACAGTTGGTCGCTTTCGCGATGAATCATGCGGTTGGCGGGGGTGCCGCCGATCGACTCGGGCCGCACGATCTGTTCGAGGTCCGGGGTGAACTCGTACAGCTTGTCCGAGGAGCCGCGGGGCGAGTGCGGGGCGTAGGTGACGGCCCACAGCCGCCCGGCCCAGGGCACGACGGCCCCGGTGCCGCATTCGCCCTCGTTATTGAAGTAGGCCAGGTGCGGATAAATCCCGCCGAACTCCGGCCGGTCGATTGCCTCGTAATCGGGAACCGCCGCGGGGGCCGGATCGGCGGCGGGGGCCGAGGCGGCGGCGAGGGCGAGGCCGCCGAGGGCGAGAACGAAACGACGCATCAACGAAACTCCGGGCGACGGGCGAGCGGTCGGACACGATGCCCGCCCGCCGCCCGGCTCACAACTGCCCGGCCGTCCCGCGGGCGCGGCGGAGGACGAGATGGCGACGGTTCGGCGGGGTTCTCACAATCGACCGGTTCGCCCCGCTCGCCCCGAAACGCCGATGTTCGCCGCTTCCCTCCTGCTCGCCGGCACGCTGACGGCCGCCGCCCCGTCCCCGGACGCCCCGCAGCCGGCCGCCGATCCGCCGCCGAACGTGCTGCTGATCTGCATCGACGACCTCCGGCCGGAGCTGGCCAGCTTCGGGGCGGACTGGATCGAATCGCCGAACATCGACGCCCTCGCCGCCCGCGGCCGGGCGTTCCACCGGCACTACGTGCAGGCCCCCACCTGCGGGGCCTCGCGGTACGCCCTGCTGACGGGCAATTACGGCCCCGCCGGCAACGGGGCCCTGTTCCAGCGGGCCAGGAAGCTGCGGGAGAACCCGGAGGCCGTCTCCCCCAGCCTGCCGGCCTGGTTTCGGCGGCACGGCTACACGACGGTTTCGGTCGGGAAAGTCTCCCACCACCCCGGCGGCCGCGGCGGGGGGAACTGGGACGACGACGCCCAGCCGGAGATGCCGGATTCCTGGGACCGCCACCTCATGCCGACCGGCCCCTGGCAGCACCCCCGAGGGGCGATGCACGGACTGGCGAACGGCGAGATCCGCACCAACGCCGGCAAAATGGCCGTGGTGCAGTCGACCCCCGGCCCGGACACCACCTACCCCGACGGCCTGACCACGGACGAGGCCCTCGCGCAGCTCGATCAGCTCAGCGAAGCCCGCACCGCGGAGGGGACGCCGTTCTTCCTCGCCGTCGGCCTGATCCGCCCGCACCTGCCCTTCGGCGCCCCGGCGGACGACATGACGCCCTACGCCGACGCGACCCTCCCGCCCACGCCCCACCCGGAGAAGCCGGCCGGCAAAACGACCTGGCACGGCTCCGGCGAGTTCATGAAGTACGACCGCTTCGGCCGGAACCCCAACGAGGACCCCGCCTTCGCCGAGGCCGTCCGCAAGCACTACGCCGCCTGCGTGACCTACGCCGACCGGCTCGCCGGCCGACTGCTCGATCGGCTGGACGAGGCCGGGCAGCGGGAGAACACGATCGTCGTGCTGTGGGGCGACCACGGCTGGCACCTGGGCGAGCACGCGATCTGGGGCAAGCACGCCCTGTTCGAGGAGTCGCTGCGGTCGCCGCTGATCGTGGCCTACCCCGGCCTGCCGCAGCCCGGGGAGCCGTCGCGGGCGATCGTGGAGTCGATCGACCTGTTCCCCACCCTCTGCGACCTCGCCGCCCTGCCGGCGCCGACGGGGGAGGACGGCGAACCGTTCGTCGACGGCCAATCGCTGCGCCCGTTGCTGGAGGACCCCGCCGCCGAGCCGCCCGGGGGCGGTTCCGCCTGCGCCTACACCGGCCGGGCAGAGACGATCCGCACCGACGCCTACCGCCTGATCGCCCACCGCGACGGCCATCTGGAGCTGTACGACCACCGCACGCCGGAGGCCGAGACGCAGAACCGCGCCGAGGCCGAACCGGAGACCGCCGCCCGCCTGCTCGCCCGGCTCCGCGAGCGGCTGGCGGACCGGTAAAGCGCCGTTCGACGAGGCGTCGCGTCGAGTACCAGCCCGGAGCGCAAGCTCCGGCCGTGCATCGTGCCGCCTGACGGCGGCGACGGCGGCCGACGCTTGCGCGTCGGGCTGGTATAGAACCCGCATCGGGGCGGAGGTTCCGGGAGCGGCGGCCAGTCACTAGAGTGCCGGCCGACTGTTCGACGGATCAACGTTCAGAACCGCGCTCGCCGCGGCCCGCCCCCGCCATGACGGCCCCCAGTTCGCCGCCCGCCCCGTCGGCCCCGGACCGGCCGCGGTTCGGCATCGTGACGCCCAGTTACAACCAGGGGGCGTACCTGCGCGAAACGATCGAGAGCGTGCTGTCCCAAGAGGGCCTCGGCACGGAGTTCGACCTCGACTACGCCGTGATCGACGGCGGCAGCACGGACGGCTCCGCGGAGATCATTCGCGAATACGAAGACCGCCTCACCTTTTGGTGCAGCGAGAAGGACCGCGGTCAAAGCCACGCGATCAATAAGGGATTCGACCACGTCACCAAGGACCCCGCCGCGATCGCCGCGTGGCTCAACAGCGACGACGTCTATCTGCCGGGGGCGTTGAAGAAGGTCGCCGCCTACTGGCGGGAACACGCCCCCGACGCCCTGATCGGCCACGGCCGCAAGGTGGACGCGGACGGAACCGTCGACACCGAAACCCGCTTCGGGGACTACTCCCGCGAGGGGCTCATGGACTGGGGCCAGAACTCGTTCATGCAGCCGGCCTGCTTCATGTCCCGCCGGGTGTGGGACGACGTCGGCGGGCTGGACGAGTCCCTGGATCAGTGCCTGGACGTGAACCTGTGGCTGCGGATCGCGGAGCGGTATCGGTTCGAAACGCTGCGGGAACCGCTGGCGGAGGCGAAGGCCCACGCCGCAGCGAAGACCTCCAACGCCTGCACGGCGGCGGAGGGGTTCGCGGAGCTGTCCCTGATGATCCTCCGCCACGGCGGCGAGGACGTGGTGCGACGCAAGCTGGCCGAGCACAACCTCCGCCTCCGCCTCCTCGACATGGAACTGCGCACCGCGAGCGCCCTGCCGGTCCTCGGCCTGATCGTGCGGGCGGCCCGGCGCATCGCTCGGGGGCGGTTGGCCCGGGATCCGCGGTTCCGCCGGCCCGGCGGGGCGGCCGCGGCGGGAGGCGGGACCGATGGCGGCTGAGCCCCTCCGCGTCCATCACCTCTCCCGCGAGGCCCCGCTGCACACCGTCGCGGAGATGGTCCGCGGGCAGCGGCTCGTCGGGCTGACGACCGGCATCGGCCGCGAGCCGCTGGCGGAGGGCGCCGCCCCCTGCGACGCGGACGTCGTCCACCTGCACTGGCCGGAGGAACTCGTCGGCTGGGGCCGGCCGGTCACGGCGGAATCGATCGCCGCCGCCCTGCGGGCGGTCGACCGGGCGGCGGGCGGGGCGAAGGTCGTGATGACGGTGCACAACCTCGTCCCGCACCACCCGACGCCCCTCGGAACTGACCTCTACCGGGCGTTTCTGGAGCGGGCCGACGGGCTGGTCCACCTGGGCGAACGCTCGATCAGGCTGACCGCGGAGGCGTTTCCCGGCGTCGCTTCGAAGCCGCAGGTCGTCGTCCCCCACCCGAACTACGACGGCCTGCGGACGCTGTTGGAGCCCGAGGAACTGCCCGGCGGCCCGCGGCCGGGGGGCGATCCGGTGGTGATGTCGTTCGGGGCGATCCGGTCGGCGGCGGAGGAGGCGTTCCTCCGGGACGTGCGCCGCCGGCTGAAAACCCGCGGCGCCCGGGCGGTGCTGCACGTCCGCACGTTGGAGGGCCGCCTGAAGCCGCTCCGCCGGCTGCGGCGCCGGCTGCTCAGTCTGGGGTGCGGGCCGATCGAGTACCGCGACGGCTTCGTCCCGGACGAGCAGGTCCTCGCCACCTTCGCCGAGGCCCACGCCGTGCTGCTGGGCCGGCGGGGGCAGCTGAACTCCGCGGTGGTCCCGCTGGCCTTCACCCTCTCCCGCCGAATCGCCGGCCCGGACGAAATGGTGATCGGCGAACTGCTGCGGGCCGGCGACAACGCCCCGTACCCGCCCGGCGACCCGGCCGCCGCCGCGGAGGCCGTCGACCGCCTGCTGGCCCTGCCGGACCCCGATTCGCCGGTCAACCGGGCGCTGGCGGACGAATGGTCCGTGGAGCGGAACGGGGCCGCCCACGCCGCGTTCTACGCCGCGCTGCTGGGCCGGGAGTGGACCCCGTCCCCCGCCGGCGCTCCGACGGCGGCGAGCGCATGACGGCCGGGCCGGTCACCGTCGTCGTCCCCAACCGCAACGGGGTTGCGTTCGTGGAGGAGGCCGTGGGCAGCGCCCTCGCGGACCCCGCCGTGGGCCGGGTGGTGGCGGTCGACGACGGTTCGACCGACGGCAGCCTGCGCGTGCTGGACGCCCTGGCGGAACGAAACCCGGACCGGCTGCGGGTCCTCCGGCAGGCGGGCGGCGGGGCCTGCGTCGCCCGCAACGCCGGGCTGGCCCTGGCGGAGGGGCCGCTCGTGAAGTTCCTCGACGGGGACGACGCGCTCGAGCCGGGCGCCGTCAGCCGACAGGTCGAACAGATGGCGGCGTTCGCCGGGCAGGCCGTCAGCGTCTACGGGGACGTGCGGTGGGTGAACGAGCGGGGCGAACCGCTGCCGGACCCGTCCCCGCCGGCGGCGTCGTTGTCCGATCTGCCGGAGGCGGTGCGGATGATCGAACACCCCCCGCTGACCGCCGCCCCGCTGCACCGGGCGGAGGACGTGCGGCTGGTCGACGGGTTCGACCCCCGCGTGCCCCGCGGGCAGGAGCACGACCTGCACCTGCGGATGTGGCTGGCGGGCGTGCGGTTCGAACACCGTCCCGGCGTCGTCTATTCCTACCGGCAGCACGGCGGCGGGCGGATCAGCGACGCCGACGGGCAGGCCGCGGTCGCCCGTGGACGGTACGAGGCGCTCTCCCGGCACGTGGCGACGGCCCGGAAGACGCTGGGCGAGCCGTTGGCCCCCGAGGTCGCCGCCGCCTTCGGCCGGCAGTTCTGGCGGGTCGGCCGCCGCTGTTTGCAGACCGGGGCGCCCGCCGCCGCGGCCGCTCCGTTCTTTCACGCGGCGAAGGAGCTGGCCGGGGATGGGGCGATCGTCGGCGGCCGCGCCTATCGGGCGCTCTGCCGGGTCGTCGGTCCGACGCTCGCCGAACGCCTCGGCCGGCGGGGGTGAGGCCGGATCGAACCGCTCGTCCCGCCGCCGCGACTCCCGGCGATCCGGCTGGCCGCCCGCGGCCGGCCGGCGCTAGCCTCCCGACCCGCCCCCGATCGCCTCTCCGTACGATGTTCGCCGGCCTGACTTTTCCGACGCCGCCGGGGTTCCCGACGTCGATGTGGTTCCCGACGCCGACGGGGTTCCCATGGTGAAAGCCCGATTGTCGCGGATCGCCGACCGCGCCCGGGTGCTGGCCGGCGGCCGGCCGCACCCGCTCACGAAGCGGCTGGTGGTGAAGGGGATGGCGGGGCTCGGCAACCGCCTGTGGTACCTGCTGACGGCCAAGGCCTTCGCCGACCGCTGGGGGCTGCAGCTCTGCCCGGACTGGCGCGAGGGCTGGTACGGGCCGGTCGGGGAGAACGCGTTCTTCGACCTGTTCGAACTGGACGGCGCCGGCGAACCGCCGGCGGACTTCGGTCCGGTCTACCCGTCGTTCTGGGAGGGCCGGACGGACCGGACGATCTACGAGTGCATCGCCGCCGTGCAGCAGGACCGCGGGGCGCCGGTCTCCCCGGACGACATGATGTGGCCGCTGTACCGCGTCCTCCTGGAGCGGCCGGCGGCGGAGTCGTTGTTCAACGTCGGCTGGGGCGAACTGCCGGACGACATGCGGGTCGCCCGCGTCCCCTACGACCGCCGTGCGGTCGGCGCCGCCCTGCGGCCGAGCGCCCGCTGCCGGCGGGTGATCGCGGACGAACTGCCCCCGCTGGCCGACTGCACCGGGGTGCACGTCCGCCGCACCGACGCCCCCGGTCAACTCCCGTTGGAAAATTACTTCCGGCACGTGGGGGAGGACGACCGGCCGATCTTCGTCTGCACCGACGACCACGAGGTCGAAGCGGCCTTCCGCGAGCGCTACGGCGCTCGGGTGCACGACGTGCCGCGGTACTACCACGAGGACGGCGCCGCCCTGCATTACGGCGCCCTGATCCGCGAGGAGCCGGACGGGGCGGCCCCGCCGCCGGACCGCGGCCGGCTGGCCGCCGAGGCGGTCCGCGACCTGTTCGGGCTGGGCGGCTGCGGGCGGATCGTGCACGCGGGGAACTCCTCGTTCAGCCGCTTCGCCGTGCAGGTGATCGCCGACGAACGGACCGACGTGCGGTTCGTCACATGACGGCTCCCGCCCCCGAACCCGGCGCCCCCGACGCCGGCTCCCCCGAAACCGGCGCGGCCGGCGCGTACTTCAGCGCCAACGACGCCGTCTTCGACTGGACCGTGGGCTTCCTGGAGAGCTTTCGCGTCCACAACCCGACGTTGCCGCTGCTCTGGATCCCGTTCGACGACCGCGGCGACCGCATCGCCGCCCTGGCCGACGAGTACGATTTCGCCCCGTGGGAAGACCCGGCCTTCGGGCGGCTCGAAGCGATCGGGCGGAGCCTGGAGATCGGCCTCACCCCGTACGGGCCGCACTGGTTCCGACGGTTCGCGGCGTTCTGGGGGCCGCTGGAGCGGTTCCTGTACCTCGACTCCCGCCAACTCGTGCTGTGCGATCTGGCGGAGTTCGTCGCGGCCCCGGCGGAGTACGGGTTCGACCTGATGCACTTCGATTGCACCCTCGATCAGGTGTACGAACCGGGCGAGGTGCGGCGGGCGTTCCTGCGGCGGGGCCGCGGCCGCGGGTTCAACTCCGGCCGCTGGGCCAGCCGGCGGGGGCTGTTCGACCTGGAAACGCTGGAACGCGTCGGAGCGGAGTGCCTGGCCGTCCGCGATCAGATGAACCCCCGCAACACCGATCAATTCTTCCTCAATTACGCCTGCGACTCGGGAAGCGTGCGGGAGGGGCGGAACGAACGGCCGATCGTCGCGGGGCACTTTGCGGAGGTTCTGGGCGACCTGTGCCGCGACGCCTGGTCCCGGCAGCCGGGGCGGGTGTATCGAGACGCCGCGGGCGTTTATCGACGCTGGGACCACGGCGGCGCCGATCACGCCAAACGCGTGCCGATCCTGCACTGGGCCGGCATCAAACTGTCCCCGGCGATGCCGGAGGCGGAATTGTTTTATTCCTATCGCAACCGCGGGGAGTCCGGCGGCCGGCGGGCGCTGCGGTCGCTGCGGCGGCGGGCGGAGCGCCCGGCGCTGCGGTGGGCCGATCGGCTCCGACGGCAACGGCACCTGAATACCCTTTGGCACCGGCTCCGCGGGGACGCCCGATGACCGCCCCCGACGCCCTCGTTCCCACCGCCGAGCGCCCGCTGCGCGTGCGGACCTATTTGCAGGTCGGCCGCACGCTGGAGCCGGTCACCGGCACCGGCCGGCACGTCAACGCGATGGTGGACGAATTAAATCGTCGGCCGGACGTGGCCCTGGACCTGCTGTTCTCCCGTCGCTGGCTGGGGCCGGACGGCAAGCTGCCGGCGAATTGTCCCCTGCGGGACCTACCGTTCTCCACCTATCAACTGCCGGAGCGGCTGTCCGAACGCGTCCGCAAGTTGATCGAGCGGCCTTCGATCGCCCCGCACCTGGCGGGGTCGGACGTGCTCTACGCCCCGGCGGACGTGGTCGTGCCCGCGGCGCCGTACCCGACGGTGGTCACGCTGCACGACATGTTCGCCGTGGACCCGGAGTTCCCGCTCCACCGCTCCTCCGCGTTCTTCCGCCGATTGGAACGCCGCTGGCGGGCCTGGCTGCCGAAGCTGTTCGCCCATTCGGACGCGATCGTGACCAGCTCGAACCACAGCCGGCGCCGCATGCGCGAACTGACGGACACCGCCGACACCCCGGTGATCGTCGTCGGCAACGGCGTGGCGCCGGTGTTTTACGAGATCGGCGAGAAGAACCCCGCGGACTGCCGCCGCCCCGGCCCCTGGCCGTACGCGCTGGCGGTGGGCGGCCTGCAGAAACGGAAGGGGGCCGCGGAGATGCTGGCCGTCGCCGCGGAACTGCACCGTCGCGGCTCCGAGGTGCGGGTGGTGTTCGTCGGCCGGCCGGAGCCGGATTGGGAGGCGGCCGCGAAAGAGACCCCAAACGCGGTGGTCGCCGGCCCGATCGCGGACGATTTGATGGCGGAGTATCTGCGGGCCGCGGACGCCCAGTTATTTCTCTCCCATTACGAAGGCTTCGGGTTGCCGGCGTTGGAGGCGATGGCGGCGGGCGTCCCGGTCGTCGCCGCGAACAACACCAGCATCCCGGAGGTCGTGGGCGACGCCGGCGTCAGCCTGTCGCCGGCGGACACCGGCCCGGCGACGGACGCGATCATCGCGTTCGCCGAACGCGGCGCCGTGCGGGAGGAGTACGTCCGCAAGGGCCGCGAACGGGCCGCCCGCTTCACCTGGGCGGACTGCGCCGAGCGGGCGTTCCGGGTGCTGGTCGCCGCCGCCAATCGGGACGCCGCCCGGCTCCGCGAACTCGCCGAACGCCCGCTGACCGACGGCGGGTGAGGGCTCAGGCGGCGACCGTCCGCCGGGTTTCGTTCAGGTACGCCGTGTAACGGTCCGCCCAGACCTGCGTGGAATACGCCGCAGCGAGGGCGTTGGAGCGGCGGCCGTATTCGGGCAGTTCGGCGTGGCGGTCGTGCAGGAACCGCAGGCCGCGGGCGAGGGCGGCGGCGTCGTCGGTCGCCACGGCGAGGCCGTTGTAATACGGGCGGACCAATTCCACGCTCGACCCGCAGGCCTCCGTGCAGAGGATCGGCAGCCCGGCCGCGGCGGATTCGACCACCGCCAGCGGCCACGGATCGAACCGGCTGGGCAACACCAGCGTTCCGGCCGCGGCGAATCGATCCCGCATCGCGGACGGCTGCACGAACCCGCGGTTCTCGACGCCCTCCCGGCCGGCGATCAGTTCTTCCCGCGGTCCGGTCCCGCAGCATTCCAGCGTCCACGGTTCGCCGGCGCCGTCGCGCTGCACCCCGTCCCGGTAGCGGGCGTAGGCGTCGGCGAGCACGTCCAGGCCCTTTTCGTCGGCGTAGCGGCCGACGAACAGGAACCGCCGCGGCCATTCGCCCCCCTCCCGCCGCCGCAGGCACTCAGTCAGCCCGGCGTGGTCGACGCCGTACATCCCCCGCCGCAAACGGGCCTCCGGGATGCCCAGGCGTTTGCCGAACTGCCAACTGCGTTCGCCGGTGACGACGGTGATCGCACAGCGGTCCAGGAGGCTCGCCAACCGAAACCGCGCGAGCCGCTGGCGGACGGAACCCTGCCACGGCGTGTCGAACGTCATCAGGAACCCCGGCTCGCCGCCCCCCCCGGCGTCGCGGAGCGGCTCGCCGAAGGGCAGGCGACGGTAGGCGGCGTATCGCCAACCGTTGATGACGACCACGTCCGGATTCCGCTCCGCGACGAGCCCCCGGACGAGGTCGGGGTCGTCCAGCTCCGCGGGTTCGAGCAGCCGGCAGGGCAGTCCTGCGACGACGTCGTCTGCGTACGCCGCTTCCGTGCCGGTGGATCGGCCCGACGCCAGAGCGAGGAAATACGGGTCGACGTCCGCCCGCCCGGCCAATTCCCGGAAGCAGGCGGCCATGTAGCCGTTGATCTCCGACCAGCAGAAGACCGCCCGCAGTGGAGCGGGGCTCCCGGACGCGGCGGCGGCGGTGGAGGCGGCAGTCACGACCGAGGCCGGGAAAGGACGGGAATCAGACCGCCGCAGCGGGCGGGCATCCTAACTTTTTAAGGCTCGCCCGCACACCCATCACGGCGGACGATCCCGTCACGCGGTTGCCGAGATGGCAATCCGACGCTCGCGGGTCGACACTCTCGTTTCCGGTCCCAGCGTTCGGTCGATCATGACGCTCCCCCCGCCGACCCGTCCGGCTCGCTTCCGTCCACGCCGCGACCGCCGCGGGCTGGTTCTCGCGAGTTGCTTCGCCCTCCTGTCGACGACGGCGATCGCGGGCGAGGACGAATCCGCGTTCGGTCCGGACGCGTCCCCCGCGGTTGAGGGCTATCGAACGCAGCGCGTGCGGGGATGGACGGTTCACTTCAGCGAGGCGCTCCTGGCGGATCAGCCGGAGGCCGTCGCAAAGGCGCTGCCGTTAATCGACGAACAACTGGCCCGGGTGGTTCGTGCGCTTCCAAAGGAGCCGCTGGCGGCGGTGCGACGCGTGCCCGTCTGGCTGTCGCCCCCCTACGACGGCTTCCGCCCGACCGCGGAGTATCACCCGAACGTCGATTGGCTGATCCGGAACGGGCGCCGCAAAGAATTGGCTCGGTCGGTCGAGTTGACCAACGTCGGCATCTTTCCTCGCGAACACGAACGGATGCCGATGCTCATGCTGCACGAATTCGCCCACGCCTATCACGACCAGACCCTGGGGTTCGACGACCCGCGGGTGATTCAAGCCTACGACGCCGCGAAGCGGGGCGGGGGCTACGACGCCGTCGAACGGGGCGACGGCCGCGTCGAACGGGCCTACGCGATCACGAATCATAAAGAGTACTTCGCCGAGTCGACGGAGGCGTATTTCGGTCGCAACGACTTTTATCCGTTCGACCGGGACGAACTCCGGCGGCACGATCCGCGGATGCACGACCTCCTGGTTCAATTATGGTCGGCCGAGACCGACGACGCCGAGCCGGCCGATCCGCGTTAGCGACGCCGGCCGACCCGCTTCGCCCGGCACGCCCCCTCGCGGCCGGTCGGAAACGCAGCTGGCGTGCAGGGGGGGGAGCCGTGGGGTACGATCGGCGTCTGCCAATCCGTCGCCCCGGACCTTCCACGCTATGTCGTCGCGCCTCTGCCGTCTCGCCCCGGTTCTGTTGTTGTTCGCCTCGGCTCGGCCGGCGACGGCCGAGGAGGTGACTTTCGAGAAAGGCGACCACGTCGCCTACATCGGCAACACCCTCGCCGATCGGATGCAGCATCACGCCTGGCTGGAGACCTACCTCCACGCCCTGATGCCGGACAAGGAACTGACGTTCCGCAACCTCGGCTTTTCCGGAGACGAATTAAAAAGACGGCAGCGGGCCGATAACTTCGGCGACGCCGACCAGTGGCTGACCAAGGTCGAAGCGGACGTGATCTTCGGCTTCTTCGGTTATAACGAGGCGCTGAAGGGCGAGGGCGGACTGGCGTCGTTCAAGAAAGATCTTGAAGACGTGATCGAGGGGATGCGGGCGCATCAATACAACGGGGAGTCCGCCCCGCGGCTGGTGATGTTCTCGCCGATCGCCCACGAGGACCTGGACAGCCCCCACCTGCCGGACGGGGCGGCGAACAACGCCAACCTCGCCCGCTACACCGAGGCGATGCGGGCCGTCTGCGAGGCGAAGGGGGTGCCCTTCGTGGACCTGTTCTCCCTCTCGCAGCGGCTTTACGCCGAGGCCGACGAGCCGCTGACGACCAACGGCGTGCACCTGCTCGACCGCGGCAACCGCCTGCTCGCCCGGGCGATCCTCACCGCCCCGGGCTCCCCGCTGGCCCGCCTGACGGACGGCCCGCTGCCCTCCGACGAAGAGATCGCCAAGCTGCGCGAGGCGGTGCTCGACAAGAACTATCACTGGTTCAGCCGGTATCGCGTCGTGGACGAATACAACGTCTTCGGCGGCCGCTCCAAGCTGGCCTGGTTCGGGCAGTCGAACGCCGACGTGATGATGCGGGAGATGGAGATCTTCGACGTCAAAACCGCGAACCGGGACCGCGTCGTCTGGGCGATCGCCCAAGGCTCGGATGCGGACCCGCAGGACGACAATTTGCCGGAGGAGCTGGTCGTCAAACCGAACAAGGAGGGCCCGCTGGACGGCGGCGCCTTCCCCTACCTGGGCGGCGAGGAGGCGATCTCGCAGATGACCGTTCAGGACGGGCTGGAGGTCGAGCTGTTCGCCTCGGAAGAGGAGTTCCCCCGGCTGATCAACCCGGTGCAGATGTCCGTCGATCCCGACGGGCGGCTGTGGGCGTCGGTGTGGCCGTCCTATCCCCACTGGAACCCGACGGAGCCGCGGCGGGACGCGATCGTGATCCTGCCGGACGAGGACCGCGACGGCAAAGCGGACGACTGCATCGTCTTCGCCGACGAATTGAACAGCGTGACCGGCTTTGAGTTCTGGAACGGCGGCGTTCTGGTCGCGGCCCTGCCGGAACTGTGGTTCCTCAAGGACACCGACGGCGACAATAAAGCCGACCTGAAGATCCGCATGTTGCAGGGGCTCTCCAGCGCCGACTCCCACCACAGCGCCAACGCGATGCTGCTGGGGCCGGACGGCTGGCTGTATTGGTCGCGGGGCATCTTCAACGTGGCGGCGATCGAAACCCCCACGCACACCTACCGCAGCGGCCGGTCCGGCGTGCACCGGTTCAACCCCCGCACCTTCGAGATGGAGTTCCACTACCCCATCGGCCCCAACCCCCACGGGGACGTGTTCGACCAGTGGGGTTATCAATTCGCCAACGACGGCACCACCGGCACCGGCGGGTACGTCAGCATCGGCAAGGGGAAGCGGCCGGGGGACCGGCAGTGGTTCAAAAAGGAATGGCGCCCCGTCGCCGCCACCGGGCTGCTCGCCAGCGAGCACTTCCCGGAGGATCAGCAGGGCAACTTTCTGATCTGCAACACGATCGGCTTCCTCGGCGTGCTGCAATATGAGGTGCAATACAACGGCGCCGAAATCACCGCCGTCCGCACCGACGACCTGCTGCAATCGACCGACCCGAACTTCCGCCCCGTCGACGTGGAGATCGGCGGCGACGGCGCCCTCTACGTGGCCGACTGGCAGAACACGCTGATCGGCCACATGCAGCACAACGTCCGGGACCCCAACCGCGACCACGAGCACGGCCGCATCTATCGGGTGACCGCCAAGGGCCGCGACCTCATCCCGGCCGTGACGATGAGCGACGACTCGATCGCCGAGGTGTTGCAAAACTTCTTCAGCGAGACGAACAACGTCCGTTACCGGGCCCGCATTGAATTGAGCGGCCGCGAGACCGCCGACGTGCTCCGCGAAGCGGCGGAGTTCGCCGCCTCGCTGGACCCGAAGCAGGACGCCCCCGGCCGCGACGAGGCCCAGGCCCTGCTGGAGTGCCTGTGGGTTCATGAGGAACACCGCGTGCCCAATATGGACCTCGTGAAGAAGACCTTCCGGGCCGAGGAGCCCCGCGTGCGGGCCGCGGCGATTCGGACGCTGGGCCACTGGGCGCAGCACCTGCAAGAGGGCAAGCCGCTGACCGGTCACCTGCCGGGCTGGGACGCGCTGCTGATTGAAGCGGCGACGGACGACTCCGCCCTGGTGCGGGCCGAGGCCGTCAAATCGGCGGTCGAGTTCGCCGATTATCAAAGCGCCGCCCCCGCCGAGGCGATCTTCGCGGCGGCCACGCGGCCGACGGACCCGGAATTGAACGACGTGCTGGAGTACGCCCGCGGGGCGATCGACGTGAAGGGGATGCTCGCCGAAGCGATCCGCTCCGGCAAGTCGCTCTCCCCCGCGGCGGAGGCCTACGCCCTGGCGAACGCCTCCCCGGCGCTGCTGTTGGAACTGGAACGCTCCCCCGCGGTCTATCAGGCCCTGCTGACCCGCGCCCGCATTCCGGACGAGTTCCGTCTGGAAGCCGTCGAGGCGACGGCTCAAACCGCCGGCCGCACGCCGCTGGCCCAGTTGGCGGCGAGCCTGCGGACCGCGGAGGCGGAGCAGTGGGCCAGCCTGGAGGACCTCGCCGGCCTGCTGCCGGAGCTCGTCGGCGATTCCGCGGCGGATCAGGACGTGCTGCGACAAATCCTGGACGACACGCGGTCGGACGACGTCCGCGAGGCCGCCTACGCCGCCTGGCTGCCGGCCGGCGACGCGGAGGCGATCTGGAACCACGCCACGCAGTCCCGGGAGCGGCTCGGCGCTCTGCTGACGAGCCTCGGCGCCAGCGGCGACCCGGCCGTCCGCGAGCGGTTCGCCCCGCGGGTCCGGCCGCTGATGTTCGAGACGCCCGCGGCCCTGCGGAGCGACGCCGACCGCCAGATCGTCAAACCCGGCCCCGCGGTCTCGTTCGAGTACTTCGCCCCCAACCCCAAGAACGTGCGGAACGAAACGCTCGACGAATTGAAGCCGACGCTGACCGGCGAGCTGGATCAATTCGAGAAGTTCGTGCCCGGCGGCGCCCAGGACGCCTTCGCCACCCGGCAGACGGCCGGCCTCGTCGTGCCCGTCAGCGGCGACTACACGTTCCACCTCCGCTCCGACGACGGCTCGCGGCTGTATCTCGACGGCGAGGAGGTCGTGAACCACGACGGGCTGCACGGCTTCAACGAGAAACGCGGGACCGTCCGCCTGGACGCCGGCGTGCACGAGATCGTGCTGAACTACTTCGACAACGGCGGCAACGACGGCCTGTCGCTCGCCTGGGAGGGCCCCGGGTTCTCGAAGCGGCCGATCGATTCGACCGTGCTCCGCAACGCCCGCAGCGGCAACCTGCGGCAGCAGGCCCTCGGCGTGATCGCCGACTGGCCGGAGAATCCCGAACGGAAGATCGACGACTTCGCCCGCCTGATCGCCGACGGCGACCTGCTCGGCCCGGCGTTGCGGTCGCTGGCGGCGCTGCCCGGCGAACGGGTCGCCGAACGCCTGCCGAAGGAACGGGCCAAAGCGGTTCTCGACGCCCTGCTCGAACAGGCCGACGCCGCCACGCCGGTCGAACGGCAGAGCCCGGAGTTCTCCAACCTGCTGACCCTCGCCGGCGAGCTGGCGACCGCCCACCGGGTTCCGGTCGGCAAACGGCTGGCCGATCTGCGGGCCAGCATTCCGGTCGAGGCCGACCCGAAGGTGATGGCCCTCGGGGCCGAGGTCTATGCCCGCGAGAGCCACTGCGCCACCTGCCACCAGCCCAGCGGGCAGGGGCTGCCCAACCTCTACCCGCCGATCGACGGCACCCTGTGGGCCACCGGCGACGAGGAGCGGCTCATCCGTCTGGTGCTCGACGGCATGCACGGGGCGATCGAGGTGAAGGGCAAGCGGTACAGCTCCCCGCCGCTGCCCCCGATGACCGGCTTCCGCCAACTGCTGACCGACGAGGAGATCGCCGCCGTCCTCACCTACGTGCGGAACTCCTGGTCGAACCGGGCGACGCCGATCGAGCCGGCGAAGGTCGCCGAGATGCGGGCGATCGACCGCGGCGAGGACGCCAGCTTCTGGGCCGCCGTGGACCTGCTGAAGGAGTACCCGCTGGAGGACGGGCGCCAGCCGATCGAACAGCCGTCGCTGGACGGCTGGGTGCCGCGGCTGGTCCGCGAGTGGAAGGCGAACGACTTCACCGAGGCCGACCTGGCCGCGGGCGGGCGCTCCTACGACTCCGGCAAGCTGGCCTTCAAACGGATCGGCTGCACGCAGTGTCACCAGATCGAGGGGGAGGGCGGCGAGTTCGGCCCGAACCTCGCCCAGCTCGAACCGAAAAAGCGGACCGCCGCGTTCGTGCTCGAATCGCTGCTCAATCCCTCCAAGGAGATCGAGCCGAAGTACGCGATGCGGACCTACCTCACCGCCTCCGGCGAGGTCGCCTCCGGCTTCGTGATCGCGGAGACCGACGACGAAGTCCGCCTGAAATCGGACCCGCTGGCCCGGGACGAGCCGACGGTCGTTCTGAAAAGCGAAATCGTGGACGAGATGACGAGCGACCAGTCGGCGATGCCGAACGGGTTGCTCAACTACTTCACGAAGGAGGAGGTGCTGGACCTCGTCGCCTACGTCCGGGCCGGCGGGGAGAAGGACTCCGAGGTCTACGACGAGTAGCCCGCGGCGTCCGGTGAGCGCTCGTTCCGCGTCCGTCGCGTCCCGGACCCTCGGAGGGTCCGGGACGCTGACGTTTCGGCCCGGGGGGGCGACCCGCGGTCAGGCCTCGCGGATCCAGGCTTTCGCCGCGGCCAGTTCGGAGGTGTCGAAGTATTTGATCGTCGCGGTGGTGAACGGCTTGCAGAACGCGGCCATCCCCTTCTCCCACTTGGAGTCGCCGACGATCGCCAGCCGTTCCAGATCGTTGAAGTGCTTCACGTCGAACTTCACGTCCTCCCACAGGGCGCCGGCGTCCCAGCCGTGGAAGTCGTGCAGCTCGACCAGCATCCGCACCTTGCCGTATTTCTTGATCAGGGCTTCCGTCTGCGGCACGAACCGCTCGTAGGCCTCCTCGGACAGCGTGCCGGAAACCCGGACCTCCAGCACGTTCCCGTCCGGGTCTTCGGTGACGTGGTAGGACATCGGGACGGCTCCTCAGGCGGACGGAAACGGGCGAGAACGTACGGCCGCACCGTGGGCGACGGGCGGCGGAGCGTCAATCCCCGGATTCCCCCGCCCGGCGGTGGGTGATCCGCGGCGGGCTCCCCGTGCGATTAATCCTCGGCCGCGTCCGTCGCCGCGTCGGTCTCGCCGAGCGGGTACAGCTGCACGGCGTCCGCGATGGCGTATCCCTCCTCGGCCGCCCCGATCGTCACGGTGAACCGCTCGCCGGGGGCGCCGACGACGTAGGAGGCGACGTATCCCGGCCCGGCTTCGCCGGCCCGGGGCTGGCGCTGGTTGAGGGCGTAGGTCGCCGTGCCGCCGTCGCCCCGGCGGACGGTCACCGGCGCCGCGGTCGCCCGGTTCGGGTGCGGCACGCAACTGATCCGCAGCCCGTACGACCCCGCGTGCGGGGCGGTGAGCGTGAACGTCGCCGTCGGCCGTTCCCCCCGGCCGTCCCACTCCGCGGCCCGGTAGCCGCGGTCCACGTAGGGGCCGACATGCACGCTGTGCTCCCACTCGCCGGTGAACGTCGCCGCCTCGTCGTCCGCGACGACGCCTTTCAGCGACTTCGCCGCGACCCGCTCGGCCCGGCCGCCGCCGCCGGTCCATTCGAGGATCTGCCCGTCCGCCAGCAGACGCTCGCGGAGGGCGGCGTAGTCGACTTCTTGAACGGGAACGTCCTGTTCGGCGGCCATCACCGCGGCGGTCGCGGCGCTTTGGCCGAGGACCATGAAGACCGGCTCCATGCGGATTGAACCGTAGGCGATGTGCGAGGCGGAGACCGCCACCGGCACCAGCAGGTTCGTCGCCTCCTCCCGCCGGGGCACGATGGAGCGGTAGCTAATGGGGTAGGGGGGGAAACCGCCTCTTTGAACGTCGCCTTCGTTCTGTACGTGGCCGGTCTCGTCGATATATCGCCAGACGTTGTGCGAGTCCATGTTGTAGGCGGCGAGGCCGACCGGGTCCTCGGCCGCCGTGCGGCCCTGGCAGTCCGCCTGCGTCATCACCCGCTCGCCGATCATTCGGCGGGCCTCGCGAACGTAAAGCTGCGGCGGCCAGCCCCCGGTCGCCTCGAACTCGTCCTTCGGCAGGCCCCACTGGGAATAATACTCGCGGATTTCCGCCGGCACCCGCGGGTGGTTCGCCAGGGACCACATCAGGCCCTTCTGGTAGTTCTCGTGGGCGGCGATAATTTCCGCCCGCTCCTCGTCCGTGGCTTCCGGATAATCGTGGTTCTGGCCGATCCAGTCGGTGGAGATCGCGTATTTATTGTTCGAGTCCGATTTGCGGTTCGGCATCATCTTGTGCAGCCAGGGAATCCGTAAATCGCCGGCCTCGAAGTTGCGGAACAGCAGTTCGTACAGGCTCTCGTCGTAGCCCTCGGGCTTGGGCCAGGGGATGCGGTTGGACGGCACGTCGGTGGCGCAGAGGCGGAAGCAGTAGGCCTGCACGCCGTCGTCGCCGGAGCCGACCGGCGGCAGCGGCTCGCTCCGCACCTGCGGGAGCACGCCGGAGGACGGGTCGCCCGGCACGACGTACGGGTCGACCGGTTTGATGAAGTAGTGGCTCCGCACGCGGCCTTGATAGGGCATCTCCGGCCGCACGCCGTTATAGGATTCGCCGTAGACCGAGGACGCCTCCCGGCCGACGTGGTAGCTCACGCCGGCGGCGGCCATCAGGTCGCCCTCGTAGGTCGCGTCGATAAACACGTCCCCGCGGACCGTGCGGCCGTCCTTCAATTTGATCGCCGTGATCCGGCCGTCCCGCATCGTCACGCCGCCTTCGCTCCGGTCGAGCGGGCTCTCCGTCAGCGGTTCGACGCCGACCTCCTTGAGCCATTTCTCGTAGACGTTCGTCGCCACGTGGGGCTCGAACGTCCAGAACGGTTCGGGGTTCTCCGGGTCGAGTCGGACCTTGTTCTTCCCGCTCCGGTACTGCTCCGGCCGCTGATAAACCCAGTGTTCCGGGTGGGCGTAATGCTCGCCGACGGCGGTGTAAAACTCGCGGGAGAGCCCGCCGATCGCCGCTTTGTTGCCGATGTCCGTGGCACCCAGCCCGCCGGTCGTCAGGCCGCCGAGGTGCGAGGAGGGTTCGATCAAGAGGACGGACTTGTCCATCCGGCGGACCTGCACGGCCGCGGCGATCCCGCCGCTGGTCGCCCCGTAGATCACCACGTCCGCCGGCGGCGGATCGGCGGCGGCCCCGGGCGAGACGAGGGCGGCGAGCAGAACGGCGGACGCGAGCATGCGGGACGACTCCGGACGAAAACGGGCGTCGGATCATGCCGGCCCGATGCGTCCCCCGCCACCGCCGCCGGGGCGGGACCGTACCGGCCGGACCGTACCGGCCGGACCGTACCGGCCGGACCGTACCGGCCGGACCGTACCGGCCGGACGCCGGATCGGGCGGCGACTGGCTCCGGTCGGCGGCGGCGGGGCGGGCGGCAGTTCGGTTCCCGAACCGGCCGGGCGGGCAGGGGGTTGGGCGAAAACAGGTCCCGGGCGGCGCTGGGGTGGGGACGCGACCGCGACGCCGCGGTTCGCCCCCCGCCCCGTTGACGAACGCCGGACGGCCCCCGCGGCCGGCGGCTCCCCGCCCGCCGGTCGCCTCGGCGGACCGACGTTCCCGCCCCCGATTCCTTTCCGATCACGCACCCTCATGACCGATTCTCAATCTCCCGGCCGCCACGGCGGACCCGACAAAACCCTCGTCAAGACGACCGCCCGCGGACGCTGGCCGACCCTGCTGCCGGAGGCGACCGGGATCGACCCGGCGCTGCTGGACGGCCGCGGGCGTCCCTGTCCCCGGTGCGGCGGGGACGACCGGTTCCACGCCGCCGCCGACTTCGCCGAGACCGGCGGCGTGTTCTGCCGGCGGTGCTTCGCCGGCCGGGCCGACGGCAACGGCGGAACCGGGATCGACGCGGTGATGTGGCTGTGCGGGCTCGACTTCCCCGCCGCCCTCGCCCTTCTCGCGGACCGGCTGGGCCTGCCGACCGCAATCCCGTCCGCACCGCCCCGAAAAGCGCCCGACACGCCCGCCAGTTCTCTCCCCCCGAACCCGTCGCCGGGAGAGCCGAACCCGTCGCCGGGAGAGCCGAACCGGGCGCCGGGGACGGCGGCGGCGCCGGAGACGGCGGCGGCGGCGGGGACGTTCCCGAACGCGGAGGCCGCCGTGCGGTCGCTGGCGTCGCGGATGGGGGGGGCGCCGGACGTGCGTCACCCCTACCGGGACGCGGCCGGGGCGTTGGTGGGGCTGACGCTGCGGTGGGAGCGGGCCGACGGCGGCAAGGAGATCCGTCAGGCGTGTCGGGTCCCTTCGGCGGGGTCCGGGGGCGGCTGGGCCTGCCGGGCGATGCCGAAGCCCCGGCCGCTGTACCGGCTGCCGGACCTGCTCGCCGCCGACCCGGATGAGCCCGTGCTGGTCGTGGAGGGGGAGAAGGCCGCGGACGCGCTGGCGTCGCTGGGCCTGACCGTCACCACCTCGCCGGGCGGCTCGAACGCGGCCTCCGCGGCGGACTGGTCGCCGCTGGCGGGCCGCGACGTGACGCTCTGGCCGGACGCCGACGAGCCCGGGGCGAAGTACGCCGCGGGCGTGGCGGAGACGCTGACGGCCCTCACGCCGCCGGCGACGGTGCGAATCCTCGACCCCGCGGCGCTGTACGACCCGCCGTTCGTCCCGGCCGGCGCCGCGGCGGCGGACGACGGTCCCGCCCCAACCGGCCCGCCGGCGAAGTGGGACGCGGCGGACTTCGTCGAGGACCGCGACGCCGTCGAACCGGCCGCCCTCGCCGACCGCGTGCGGGCCGCCGCGGACTCCGCCCCCCCGTTCGTCCCCCCGGGGTTCGTCCCCCCGCCCGCCGGGTCGCCGGTCGCCGGGTCGCCGGTCGCCGGACTGACGGTCGCCGGGTCGCCGGTCGCGGCGGCCGACGACTGGCCGGACCCCAAGCCGATTCCCGGGCTGCCGCCGGTTCCCGCGTTCGACCCGGACCTGCTGCCCGGTCCGTTCCGGGCGTGGGTGACGGACGTGGCGGAGCGGATGCAGTGCCCGCCGGACTATCCCGCGGTCGGGGCGATGGTGTCGCTGGCCGGGATCGTGGGGCGGCGGATCGGGATTCGTCCGTTGGAGTTCGACGACTGGCAGGTCGTGCCGAACCTGTACGGGGGGATCGTGGGGCCGCCGTCGTTCCTGAAGTCCCCGGCGCTGGCGGAGATGATGAAGCCGCTCCGCCGGTTGGAGGCCGCCGCGTGGGAGGACCACGACGCCGCCGTGCGGGAGCACGAGGCCGGCGCCATCGTCGCCAAGCAGACCCGCAGTCTGTTGGAGACGCAGATCAAGCAGAAGGAAAAGTCCGGCGACCACGCCGGCGCGATGGACCTCGCCCGGCAGATCGCCGCCGCCGAGGCGGCCGAACCGCCCGCCCCCAAGCGGTACGTCGTCAACGACTTCACGGTCGAGAAGCTGGGGGAGATCCTCGCCGCCAACCCGAACGGCGTGCTGGCCTTCCGCGACGAACTGACGGGGCTGCTGCGGAATCTGGACAAGGACGGGCAGGAGTCCGCCCGGGGGTTCGTGCTGGAGGCGTGGAACGGGAACGGCGGGCCGTACGCCTTCGACCGGATCATGCGGGGCTCGGTGCGGCTGGACTCCCCCTGCCTGTCGATTCTGGGGGGCATCCAGCCCGGCCCGCTGGGCGACTACCAGCGGGCCGCCTGCGGAGCGGGCCGGGGGGCCGACGGCCTGTTGCAGCGGTTCCAACTGGTCGTCTGGCCGGACCTCGACCCGACGTGGAGAAAGGTCCGCCGCTGGCCCGACACGCCCGCCAAATCCGCCGCCCACGCGGCGTTCGACCGGCTGGACGCGCTGGACGCCGTCGCGGTCGGGGCGGAGACGCCGGCGGGCGGCGGCGTGCCGTTCCTCCGGTTCGACGCGGAGGCGCAGGCGATCTTCGACCCGTGGCGGGACGCGCTGGAGGTGCGGGTTCGCTCCGGCGAGTTGCCCCGCGGGCTGGACGCCCACCTGGGCAAGTACCGCTCGCTGGTGCCCTCGCTGGCGCTGCTGTGCCACCTCGCCGACGGCGGGACCGGCCCGGTCCCCGCGACCGCCGCCCGCCGGGCCGTCGCCTGGGCGGACTACCTGGAGGGCCACGCCGGCCGCGTCTATTCCGCCACCGCCCGGCCGGAGTTGAAGGCCGCCGCCGACCTGCTGCGGCGCCTCGAACGCGACGCCGCCGACCCGCACGGCCGCCTGCGGGACGGGTTTCAGGCCCGCGACGTGTACCGCAACGGCGTCGCCGGCCTGGGCAGCGCCGGCGAGGCGGCCCCGGTCCTCGCCCTGCTGTGCGACCTGGACGTGCTGGACGAGCAGCGGGTCGAAACCGCCACCAAGCCCCGCACCGTCTACCGCGTGAACCCCAAGCTGACCCCCCGCCGCCGCCCGCAGCCGCGACCGCAGCCGCGACCGCAGCCGCAATCGCAGCCGCGACCGCAGCCGCGATCGCAGCGATAACGAACCGCCCGCCCCGCCCGCCCGGCGAATCCGTCGGGCCGGTCGGGCCGCCCCCGCCGCCCCTTCGCTCGGGCCGCTCGGGCCGCTCGGGCCGCTCGGCCGACAACCGCACGACGCTTCCACGCGCCCTCAAAAGTGCCGGAGGTGGGACTCGAACCCACACTCGGGTTTCCCCGAAAAGGATTTTGAATCCGGTCCGGTTCCGGCGCCCGTTCGCCGCCCGAACGGCGATTGGCTATCAGTACAGCGTTTCCCGCACCGTCGCCGAGCGTTTGCGTGGCGTCCGTACACCGTCCGGGGAGCGGTCGGCGGCCGGCGTTGCTAACGATCTTGCTAACGCCTGCCTGCGGCCGTGGACCTGCGGGCGTAGCGTCAGACGCCGCGGGACGGGCCTAGAATGCCCTGTGCCTCGCCCCCGCTGCTAACGCCGCCATGCCGACCGCCGACTGCCCGGACCGGGAGACGAACGACGCCCCCCGCGGCCCTCGGCAGGCGGTCGAGGATCGCATCGAACAGGCCCGGGACCGGCTGGCGTTGGGATTCTCCCGCGGGGAACTGACACGGGAACTGGCGGACGAGTGGAACCTCACCCGCCGGACCGTTCGTCGCTATCTGGACCGGGCGGGCCGACGGAACCGGGAACTGGTCGGTAAGGCCCCGGCGGACGCGCTCGCCGACGCCCTGACGTTCTGGCGGGGGCTGCTGCGGGATGCGATGGAGGAACGCGACGCCGGGCGGGCGGGCCTCGCCGACGGGGACGGGGCGGCAGGCCGGGACGCGGACCGCCTCGCCAAGCGGGTGCGGGACGCCGAGCGGCGGGCGGCGACGTACCGGGATCGCATCGACCGGCTGCTGGGCCTGCACAGTTCGGCGACGACGGCGGACCGGCTGACGGTCGCGGGGACCGCCCCGGACGGCGGCGCCGGACCGCGGGCGAAGGAGCCGGCCGACCCGGACCGGGCGATCCGCGACCTGCTGAAGGTCGTCGGCTGACGGTTTCAGGCGGTCAACGCTGCCGGAGAGCGGGGCCGTTTCGCCCGATAAGCGTCGAGGCGGACGGGATTCATGCGTCGCCCTGCCTAATGATTTTGGCAAGACGGCCGCGGTTTCGCTGCGGGCCAGCAGCAGCGTGTCCGCGACAGTCGAGTCAGCGGGAAGAGTTGAACCCCGAATGGACGGGATTCGGATACTGACCAAGTGGACATGTGAAAACGGGCGGGTATGGTCTCGCGTGCACGGGTGTCCACATCATGCCGTACCTCATTCCATTTTCCTCCCCTACCGGTTGCGGGTCCGTCGCTGAGGACCCGCGGCGGGATCGGCAAAGCGATCCTCGTGTGCGGGCGTTGCGAGAGCGAGTGCGGGAACTCGAAGCGGTCGCTCCCCCTGCACGCCGTCAGCGGGTCGGCCGTCGGCGTGACGGCGGGGCGTGGGCAGAGTTGCTGGGCGAATCTGCGCGGCTGGTTGAACTGACACCGGCCGGCGGCAGCGGATCGCTCCCGTGGGCCGCGGCCTGGACGCTCGCGGCAGAATATGCCGGCCGGACCGCGGCGGTCGCCGGGGGCGGGTCCTTCGGCTTCCCACCGGCTTGGGCGAGCCTGGGAGCCGGCCGCGTGTTGCTGATCCGCCCCGAGTCCGACCGGGAACGGCTGTGGGTGATCGAGCGGTGCCTGCGGTGCCCCGGGCTGGCGGCGACGGTCGCGTCCCTGCCGGCGGGGGTCGACCCGGTCGCGGCCCGTCGGTTGGCGTTGGCCGCGGAGGCCGGGGGCGGGGTCGGCGTGCTGATGCGGCCGGCAGCGGCAAGCCGGGAGGCCTGCTGGGCGGACGTGCGGCTGGAGGTCTCCCCGGTTCCCGGCCCCGGCGTGCGGAACTGCGACACGCTCCGCCCCCGCTGGCGGGTCCGCACGCTGCGGCGGCGGGGGGCCGTTTGGACGGGCGATTCTGACGATTCGATCTTGGAACTGACTGATGACGCGCGTCTTGTGCCTGTGGCTGCCGGACTGGCCGGTGCAGCGGGTCCGCCGCGACGCCGCGGCCGACGGAGCCGAAGTCGGGAGTTCACCCGTGCCGGCTGACGGATCGTCCCGCCCCCCGCTGGTCCTGTACCGGTCCGGTCGACGCGGCAAAGAGGTGGCGGCGTGCTGCCGGGCCTGCCGGCGGGCCGGGGTGCGGGTCGGCACGCCGCTGGCGGAAGTCCCGCTGTGCGTCCCCGACGCCTTATGCGAGGAACACGACCCGGCCGCCGACCGGGCGGCGCTGGCGGACCTCGCGGATCTGTTCTCCCGGCGGCTCTCCCCGCGGGTGGGTCTCGCCGACGCCGGGGAGGACGACGAACCCTGCGGGCTGGCCGCGGACGTGACCGGCTGCGGGCACCTATTCAACGGCGAGCGGGCGCTGACGCGGTTCGCCGTCCGACTGGCGAGGGGCGAAGGGCTGGCCGCCCGGGCGGCGACGGCGGGTTGCGCCGGGGCGGCGTGGGGGCTGGCCCGGTTCGGCCCGGACCGGGCGGCCGTGCTCGGCGAGAACGAGGATGACGGACGCCTGCTCACCCTGCCCGCCGCTGCGTTGCGGCTGCCGGCGAAGCTGTTGCGGACGCTGCGGGAGTTGGGGGTGACGACCGTCGGCGGGGTGCGGGCGCTGCCGCGGGCGTCGCTGCCCAGCCGGTTTGGCCCGGCCGTCGCAGAGCGGCTGGATCAGTTCTTCGGCGGCGGCGCCGAGCCTGTCGAACCGGTCCGCCCGCCGGCCCCGGTCGTCGCGACGTGGGAGGGAGAACACGCCCCGGCCGCCCGGGACGCCGTCGGGCGGGTGTGCGACCGGCTGCTCGCCGACGCCCTCGCCCGTCTACCGGTCGGACGGGGCGTGCGGGAGGCGACGTTCGTCTTCACACCCGACGGTCGCGGCCCGGAGGTCACCGTCCCGCTGGCGACGGCCCGGCCGACGGCGGAGGCGGGGAGGCTGTCGAAGCTGCTCACGCTCCGACTGGACCGTCACAAACTACCCCCGCCGCGACGCGTCGTGCTGACAGTTACGGCCCACGAGCGGTTGCGGGTCTCCCGGGGGACGCTGTTCGGCGACGGCGGCGAGGGCGAAGGGGAACTCGCCGACCTGATCGAAACGCTCTCCGGCCGACTGGGGGCGGACCGCGTCTGCGTCGCCGAACCGACCGGCGATCCGCTACCGGAGCGGTCGTTTCGACTCGTCCCTGCGCTGACGGCGGGACTCGCGGATTACCCCGTCCCGTCCGAATGGCTGCCCGGCACACGGCCGGCGACGCTGCTGGACCCGCCGGAGCCGGTGCGGGTGTTGTCGCTGGTCCCGGACGGCCCCCCCTTCCGGCTAACGCGGCGGGGCCGCGGCAAGATCGACCTGCCCGCCGTGTGGGGGCCGGAGCGAATCGAGAGCGGGTGGTGGGACGGACCCGACGTGCGGCGGGACTATTGGCGGGCGGAAACGGAGAGCGGCGAACGGATTTGGCTGTTCCGCGATCTGCGGACCGGCAAATGGTTCCTGCACGGCCTGTTCGCGTAACGGAGGAAGTGCCGTGCCGGACCCGTCGCACCCGCCGTCACGTCTGCGGACGAACCCGCCGCGGAAGGGCGTCGTGAAGTTCACGAAAGCCGGGCTGACGCCGCCGTCGGGGACGCTGTACCCGGCCCAGGCGTCGCGGCAGCCCTCCGGCGCGTCGCCTCTCGGCGACGGCGAACCGGAACGGATTGAACCGGCCAACTTCGCGGAACTGCGGTGCCGGTCGAACTTCACGTTCCTCGAAGGCGCCAGCCACCCGGACGAACTGGTTGGGACCGCGGCCGCGTTCCGCTACGCCGCCCTCGCCGTAACCGACGTAAATACGCTGGCCGGGGTGGTCCGCGCCCACGTCGCCGCGAAGGCGGCCGGCTTGAAGCTGCTGGTGGGGGCGGAGGTCCGGTGCCGCGACGCCCCGCCCTGCGTGCTGCTGGCGGAGAGCCGGGCCGGGTATGCGAACCTGTCGAAGCTACTGACCGTCGGCCGTCGGCGGGCGCCGAAGGGGGAGTGCGACCTGCGAAGGGACGACCTCGCCGACCACGCCGCCGGGCTGCTATGCGGCGTGTCGCTGCCGGGGGCCGATCCTGCCGCGACGGCCGCGGTGCGAGAGACGTTCGCCGGCCGGTGCTGGGGTCTGGTCGAACTGACCCGCGGGCCGGAGGACCGGAGGGCGCTGTCGGTGCAACTGGCCGCCGCGAAGGCCGCCGGGGCGCCTCCCGTCGCGTCGGTCGGGCCGCGGTATCACGAACCCGGCCGGCGGTATCTGCACGACGTGCTGACGGCGACGCGGCTGGGACGGCCGGTGTCGCAACTCGCCGCCGAACTGGCCGCCAACGGCGAGCGACACCTGAAAACCCGCGGCGACCTGCTCCGCACCTTCCACGGCCGAGGCGACCTGCTCGACCGCACCCTCGAAGTCGCTGACCGCTGCCGGTTCAGCCTGGACGAACTGCGATACGAGTACCCGGACGAGATCGTCCCGTCCGGCGAAACGCCCGTCGGCTACCTCTCGCGGCTGACGTGGGCCGGCGCCGCCAAGCGCTACCCGAACGGGGTGCCGGACGCCGTGAAAACGGCGCTGGGCCACGAACTCTGGCTGATCGAGAAGCTGAACTACGCGGCGTATTTCCTGACGGTGTTCGACATCGTCAAGTTCGCCCGCGGCCGCGGCATCCTCTGCCAAGGCCGCGGGAGTGCCGCGAACAGTGCCGTTTGCTATTGCCTGGGCGTCACCGCCGTCGACCCGGCGGAGCATCACCTGTTCTTCGAGCGGTTCCTGTCGGCGGAGCGGAACGAACCGCCCGACATCGACATCGACTTTGAACACGAACGGCGGGAGGAGGTGATCCAGTACCTCTACCGCAAATACGGCCGCGACCGGGCGGGCATTGCGGCGACGGTGATTACTTACCGCCCGCGGTCGGCAATCCGGGACGTGGGCAAGGCGCTGGGCCTGTCGCTGGACCGGATTGACGCTCTGGCGAAGTCGATCGGCCGCTACGGGGAGGAAGGCACCGGCGACAAACTCAAAGAACGCTTCCGCGAGGCGGGGTTCGACCCGGACGCGCGGATCGCCAAGCAATTGATCGTTCTCGTTCGTCAACTGCTCGGCTTCCCGCGTCACCTGTCGCAGCACAGCGGCGGGATGGTGGTCACCCGCGGACGGTTGGACGAACTGGTTCCGGTCGAGAACGCCAGCATGGTCGACCGCACCGTCGTCCAATGGGACAAGGACGATCTGGAAGCGTTGGGGCTCCTGAAGGTCGACGTGCTGGCCCTCGGGATGCTGACCGCGATCCGCAAGGCGTTCCGCCTGCTGGACGCCCACCGGCTCGCTCCGGAACTACGGCGGTCGGCGAAGGGAACCGCCGGCCGCGGGTCGACGCTGGACCTCGCCGACGTGCCGACCGACGACCCGGCGACCTACCGCATGATCCGCCGGGCGGAGACGGTGGGGGTCTTTCAGGTCGAATCTAGAGCCCAGCGGGCCACGCTGCCCCGCACCCGGCCGGCGAAGTATTACGACCTCGTCATCGAAGTCGCCCTAATTCGTCCGGGGCCGATCCAAGGCGGGATGGTGCACCCATTCATCCGCCGCCGGCGGGGCGAGGAACCGGTCACCTACCCGGACGACCGGGTCAAGGCCGTGCTGGAACGCACGCTGGGGGTGCCGATCTTTCAGGAACAGTGCATGAAGCTCGCCGAGGTCGCCGCCGGCTTCACCCCCGGCGAGGCCGACCAACTTCGGCGGGCGCTGGCCGGCTGGCGGAAGAGCGGCCGGGACATCGGCGATTTCGAGCAGAAGCTGAAAAACGGTCTGCGGGCGAACGGCTACGACGGCGACTTCGCCGACCGGCTGTTCTCGCAGATTCAGGGGTTCGGCGAGTACGGCTTCCCCGAGAGCCACGCGGCGTCCTTCGCCTGTCTCGTCATCGTCTCCTGCTACCTGAAGTGCCGGCACCCGGCGGCGTTCTTCGCGTCGGTCCTGAACAGCCAGCCGATGGGCTTTTATCAACCGGCCCAACTGGTGAAGGAAGCCCGGCGGCAGGGGGTGATCGTGCGGCCGGTTTGCGTGAACGCCTCCGACTGGGACTGCACGCTGGAAGCCCCCGACGCGGAGGGCCACGCCGGCGGCGCCCCGCTGCCGGCCCGCCCGGCCCTGCGGTTGGGCCTGCGGCAGATCGCCGGGCTGCGAGAGGTTCACGCCGAAGCGGTTTCGGCGGCGAGAGCGGCCGGCGGGCCGTTCGTCTCCGTCGCGGACTGCGCCCGCCGAGCCGGGCTGCCGCGGACGGCCTGCGATCGGCTCGCCGGGGCCGGGGCGTTCGCGGCGCTGGGGCTGGACCGCCGCCAAGCCCGCTGGCACGCCCTGCCGGACCGCCGGGCCGCTCCGCTCCCGGACGCCACCGCGGGGACCGCCGAGCCGCACGACCCCACGCCCCCCCTGCCGACCCTTACCCCGCACGAAACGGTCATGGAAGACTACGCACGCTCCGGCATGAGCCTGAACGGGCACCCGCTGGCCGCCGTCCGCGGCCGACTGGACGAACGCCGCGTGCTGCCCTGCCGCCGGCTCGCCGGACTGAAGGACGGGGCGGCCGCGACCGTGGCCGGACTGGTGCTCATGCGGCAGCGGCCCGGCTCGGCGAAAGGCGTGACGTTCGTCACGATCGAAGACGAGACCGGCGAGGCGAACCTCGTCCTCTGGCCGACGATCTGGGAGAAATACCACCGCCCCGCCCGCACCGCCGCGGCGTTGCTGGTCACGGGCGCCGTGCAGCGGGACGACAGCCGGAAGACGCTGCACCTCGTGGCGAGCCGCCTCGCCGACCTGCGGGACGTGCTGCGGACCGCTCCCGCCGGCGGGCGGCTGCGAAGCCGGGACTTTCACTGACCGCCGGCCGTTCCCGGCCCGCAGTCAGACGTGCGGCGTCCCGCGTTGTCCGACGCTGCTAAAATAGGGGGCGGCGCGGCGTTCGCGTCGCCCCGCCTATTGATTTTGGCAAGACGCGCACACTCGGGAGACGGCCGTGGCCCGCGGGGACTGGCATCGGTACGACGCGAAGACGGCGGCGGAGGACTGCCTGGACCTGGACGTGAACTACCTCAACCGCACCGGCGTGCTGATCGACGGCATGGTCGGGTCGCTGTGGTGGACCAGCAGCGCCACCGGGGAGCGGCGGGGAACGGTCGGCTACCGGACGACCGGCGACCTGTTCACGCTGTCCTACGCCCGCAACGGCGAGCCGGTGACGCTTCCGGTGCGGCTGCTGTACACGACGCCGCACTACGGCGGCCGGCGGCCGTGGTTCCGCTGCCCGCTGATCGTCGCCGGCGTCCCCTGCGAACGACGGGTCGGCAAGCTGTATCTGCGGAGCAAGCTGTTCGGCTGCCGGCATTGTCACGACCTGACGTATCGCAGCGTGCAGGAAGCCCACGCCGACGAGCGGGCGTTCGCCGGCTGCGGGCTGGACCCGCGGGGGGCGAAGTGGCTGCGGGAGGACGCCCGATTCATGGAGGCGTTGAAGCGGAAGAAACGGCATCGGGCGGAGCGGGCGCAGGGCAACGCCCGGCGGGCGGCGGAACGGCGCAGACGTAGCAGGCGTTCACCGGTTACGCTGGCCCCCGATTCGTGAGCGTGCCGGGTGCGGGCTGATCCCCCCGGGCCGG
>NZ_JBINJD010000240.1:0-5455 GCF_043951915.1 Alienimonas sp. DA493
CGGGACGGTTCGGGGTCAGGCGCCGCCGGCGGCGACGGGCTCGGCGTCGGGGTCGGCGCCGGGTTCGGCGGGAGCGGCGTCGCCGGCGGGAGGCGCCTCGCCGGAGGGGGGCGGCTCGTCCCCCGGGACGGTTCCGGAGGGGGCCTCCACGCCGGGGGGCGCCGGAGTGGCGTTGAGGTTGAAGTCGCCGCCGGCGTCGAAGCCGCCGAAGCCGGCCGCGTCCGCCCCCTCCTCCATGGCGGCGTCCTCGGAGGCGGCGGGGTCGGCGGGATCCGCGGGCGGGAGGACGCCGAACTGGTCCTCCGAGGCCGGCTCGGCGTCGGCCGGGGCGTTCGGGTTCAGCGGGTTGACCTCCGCGTCGGTCGGTTCGCCCGGCTCGGTCATCGCGGCGGGGTCGGCTCCGGCCTCGGCCTCCAGGGCGGCGGCCGGATCGGCGGAGGGATCGCCCAGGCCGGCGGCCAGTTCCGCTTCGGTCCGCGGCTTGTAGATCGTCATGATCCCGCCCACGACCACCGTGGCGAGGTACGGGTCGGTCATCGCCACCTGATACGGGTCCGAGGGATCCACCGCGGGGCGGGCGCCGCGGTTGCCGAAGCCGGGCCGGCGGTTCAATCCAGACAGCCCCCCCGAACGCCCGCCGAGGCCGCTCCCGCTCAGGCCGCCGCGGGTCAGGCCTCCGCGGGTCAGTCCGCCCCCGCTCAGGCCGCCGCCGAGCCCGCGACGGAAGCTGCCGGGCCCGCCCTCCCGCAGGCCGCCCCGCGAGCCGGCCCCCGGCGCCCGCGGGCCCAGCGGCTTGGCGCCCTCGACCATGTGCACCCGGATGATCTCTACCGGCCAATCGCTGTTGGACAGATCCGCCAGGACGTTGTTCAGTTCGCGGTGGTCGAGCACCAGTTGCATCTTGAAGGCCCGGGTGCGGTAGGGCACGTCCGGGGCGCTGGTGATGTACCGCCGCCCGCCGCCGGGGGAGACGTATTCCGGCTTGGCGCTCGCCTGACCGCCCACGGGGCTGAATCCCCCTTCGGAGGCCCGGCTTTCCATTTCCCCGTACGGCGACGACGACGGCGACGCGGCGGCGGACGAGGCCTCGGCGGCCGCGGCGAGCTCGGGCGCGATCAGCGAGGGATCCTCGTCGAGCCCGTCGCTCGGGCCGATGTCGTCGTCGAGGGAGAAGTCGAGGTCCGCGTCCAGGGCGTCGCCGCCGCCTCCCTCACCGCGTCCGTCGAAGGACCCCATCAGTTCTTCCCCGTACCCCTCCCCGTACTCCTCGCGTCCGGGCGATCCCGACCCGGACTCGCTTCCGGACGACATCGGATCGACGGCGCCCTCTTCCGCCGGGGTCAGCCCGGCGCCGCCCCGCAGCGTGAAGGACTGAATCTCCTTGACCGGGGCGTCGAGGATCAGGCTCGCCCCGGCGTTCACCTTCGTGACCTGCTCGAGCAGTTCGCGCATCAGCCAGATGTCCTCCTGGGCGCTCCAGACGGTCATCGACAGCGGCGGTTTGCTCTGCCAGCCGGCGGTGTTGAACTGGGGCAGCACGCCCTCCGGGACGTTGACCACACCGGTTTGCGTCTCGAAGTCGTAGGGACGCAGCGACTGCCGCAGTTCCTCGATCTGCTGCTCGTAGACGAGGCGGTACTGCTCCCGTCCGCGACGGCCGATCGGCTCGAAGTAGCCGAGGCCGTCAACGTAGGCGCGGTAACTTTCCGGCCAGGTGCGCAGCTGTTCCTGGGTGACGGCCAGCGTGCGGGCGGCGTCGATCAGCTCCGCCTCCCACTTAAGCCGTTCCTCGGTCGCCTTGTCGATCCACTCCTGGTTCGGGGCGTTCTGCCCGTTCGGGACGCTGAGCCCCTTCACCTTCGCCTCGTCGGCGGCGATCTGTTCCGCGAGCGCGCCGGTGCCGGTCCACCAGGCGCCGAGCGCCAGGCAGACCGTCAGGCCCAGGACGACCCAGAATCGGTGGGTGAGGATCGGTTGCAGCTTGTCCACGGGAACGATCCGGGGCGGCGGGGCGGGAAACGAAACGGACGAAAACGGGTCGGGGACGGGCGGCAGGCGCCCGGGGCCGGGCGGCGGTCAGACGTCTCCGCCGGAACCGGAATACGACGCCGACCCGGAGGACGCGGGGGCGACGCCGCCCTCGGCCCCCTCGCCGGCCAGAATTTCGCCGGGGACGTCGGAGCGCTGCTCCGGCGGCGTCTTCTTCCAGACGAACTGGATGGTGAAGGGGTACTCGGTCTTCATCACGAGTTCCTTCTCCGGGTCTTCCTCGTCAAGGGCGTTGATGTCGATCGGCGGACGACCTCCCGGGCGGCCGGACGGCCCGTATTCGCCTTCTGAGTCGTATTCGCCGTACCCGCTCCCCTCTCGGCCGAAGCTTCCGCCGCCTCGGAAGGGGGACCCGTCAGGCGAACCGTAACTGCCCTCCTCGCCGTATCCGCCGTAGTCGGAGCCCATTTCGTCGTAGCCGGAGCCCATCCGGCCGCGGCGGTCTCCCCCGGGCATGCCGAGTACGGTGCGGCCCTCGGGGTCGTAGGGGATCTGGCGGGCGGTGATCGGCAGCAGGGCCGGGTGGCTGATGCCCAATTTCCCCACCGGGACCTCGCCCAAGGGGGTATCGATCGTCCATTCCCGCAGGTTGCTGAGGATCGTCCGCCGCAGGTAGCCGCGGTCGCGGTCCTCCGGGGCGGAGCCGTCGTGGTAGTGCACGCCCTTGAGCGTCACCACGTAGCCCTCCCCCTCCGGCGGGGCCTGGGCCGGCGGGGGGTCCTCGCCCTCGGCGGGGGGCTCCGGGGCGGGTTCCGGTTGCGGAGGCGGCGGCGGTTCCTCGCCCCGGGCCAGCGCGGCGGCCTTCTCGGCGGCGTACGCCGCGGCGGCTTCGGCCTCCCGCTGCTTCTTCCGCTCCTCCGCCTCGGCGGCGGCCATCTCGTTCATTTCCTCCTTGGTCAGCGGCGGCAGGTCGGCGTACCAGGTGGCGAGGTCCGGCTCCTTCTCGAAGGTGATCGCCTTAACAAGCACGGACTCCCGCTGCTCGATCGGCTTGTTCAGTTCCTCCGCGGGGTCGGCCGGGGTGACCGCGGCGATCGCCCGCAACACCTCGGGCCAGTAACTGCGGCCGCTGCCGGGCTTCGTCAGCTCCTCGCCGACCGTTTTGATCTCCTCGATCTTGGACAACTGCTCGTCGTAGCCGCCCTGGAAGCCGCTGACGGTCGAGGAGAACTTCGGCACCTCGGCGAGGGGCTCCGCCCAGCGCTGTTCGCTGACGCTCTCCCCGTAGCGGCCGTAGCCCGCCGCCCCGAGGCTGATGCCCGCCAGCAGCACGCCGGCCGCCAGGGCGGCCCACGGCTTCTTCTTGCGGATCTTCCGTTCCTGGATGATCTCCGGCGGCACCAGGCTGGTGGTGATCCGGGTCAGTCCCGCCGCCTGCAGCGCCACGCCGTAGGGCACGACGAAGCCGGCGACGTTGTCGCGGAACGTGGCGTCGTTGAGCACCTCGTCGCCGACGGCCGCCTTGAACTGGTCCACCCGTTCGACCGGGTGTTGCAGGTTTTGCTGGAGGAATTTTTGCAGGCCGGCGAGTTTGAAGCCGTTGCCCACCCCCAGCACGCGGGTGATCTTCGCCTCGCGGTTCACGGAGCTGAAATAGCCGATGCTCCGCTGAATCTCCGCGACGTAGTCGTTGAAGACCGGCCGCAGCGCCTGGAACACCGCCCGCGGGTCCGGGGCCTTGGTGGCGTTGCACTTCAGGTGCTCCGCCTTGGCGAAGGTCAGCTTCTGATCCTTGACCAGCGCCCGCGTGAAGTGGTTGCCGCCGACGTTGACGTTGCGGATCCAGATTTTATCGCCGTTGGAGATCAACAGCGTGGAGTTGTCCGCCCCGAGGTCGCAGACCATCGTGTATTCGTCGGGGGCCTCGAACTCCTTGTCCTGCCGCATTCCCAGGCGGTCGTAGGTCAGGAAGTTATAGAGGGCCAGCGGGGCGATCTGGACGAGGTCCACCTCGATCTTGCGATCGAGGAACGGGGCCATCGCCATCTCCACCTGATCGCGTTTCATGGCGAACAGGCCGACCTCCGCCTCCAGTGTATAACCGCCCTCCTCCAGCCCGCCGCCCAGCGGCTGGTAGTCCCAAATCACTTCCTCCAGGGCGAAGGGGATCTGCTGACGGGCTTCGTACTCGACGATCTTGGCGATCTGAGACGATTCGACCGGCGGCAGCTGGATGAACCGGGCCAGGGCGCTCTGCCCCGGCAGGCTCATCGCGACGCGGCAGCCCTTCAGGCTGTTGCGGGACAGAAACGTCTCGAACGCCTCGGCGATCAGCTGGGCCGGCACGGCGTCCGGCTGGCTGAGGATCTTCGGGTGCTGAACCAGATCGAACGCCTCGGCGACCACCCGCCCGGTGATCGGATCCGGGCGCAGCTTGATCGCCTTGAGGGCGGCCTGCCCGACTTCAATGCCCCATACCGGCTGATCGTCGGCCATGGTCAGGTTTTGTACGTTGTCGGGGGATCTGGAGAGGAAGTCGGCGAACGCCGGACGTCGCCCGCGGGGGGAGAGTTCCCGGTCGGCCGACCGCCCGTCATCATCCCCCCCGTCTCCGGTGCGGTCAATCGGTCGCTTCGCCCGTCGCCGGTCCTCCGGCCTCCCGCGGCCGCCCCGCCCGCCGCCGTCCGTGCGGCCGGAACGACCCTCCCCCCGCGCCCCAAGCCCCCGCCCGCCCGTGTCTGCCGTGGAATCCGCCCCCCCGCAGACCCCCGCTCCTGGCGGAGACGGCCCCGACGGAAGCAGCCCCGGGGAGGCCGGGCCCGCCGAGACGGTCCTCCTGCTGCCCTCCCACGGCCTGGACGATCTGCCGGAGCGTCTTCCGGAGCGCAAGGCCGCCGCGGCGCTGAACGCCTTCGCCCTGTCGTGGCACCCCGCCCTGCTGGCCGCCGCCCGGGCCCTGCCCCGCCTGGTCATGGCCGACCAACCGCCCCGCCCCGTCGGCGGGCGGCGGTTCCTCCTCCCGGAGTTCGTCCGCGACGTCCTGCCGGACGGCTGGGAGGCCGAAGCCGGCGCCCGCCTCGCGGTCGTCGGCCCGGACCGCGCCGCGGCCCTGTCGGACCTCGCCCCGTTGCTGTCGCCGGACCGCCGGGACGTTGCGGCGGGCGATCTTCGCCCGTTCTTCGCGTTGGGCCTCGGCCACCTGTGGATCGAACGCCTGACCCGGCGGACGCACTACTACAGCACGCTGGACGAGACCCGGCTCCGCACGGAGGTCGTCGCCGCCGCGGACGCCCTGTTCGCCGGGGATCGGGAGGAAACGCGCGCCCGGCTGGTCGAAGCCGCCGAGGTGCTCCGCGAGGCCCGGGAGCGGTTCTATCCGACCCCGGCGAAGTTCTGCGACCTGTGCTTCGTGATCCCGCGACTGGCCGGGGAGGCGCTGCAACAGGAGATCGCCGCCGCGGCCGCC
>NZ_JBINJD010000241.1:0-5182 GCF_043951915.1 Alienimonas sp. DA493
CACGTCGCCCGGGCCGCTCCCTCACGGTCGCGGCTCTCTGGCCGGCGCCGTTCTCACCGGGGTGCTGTTCGGCCTGTCCGCCCTTTGCCGGCCGACGGTCTGGGCGTTCGGCGGGCTGTGGGCGCTGGGGTGGATCTGGGACCGCCTCCGCGGCCGGGCCGGCTGGCGGCTCGGCTGGGGCCGGCTGGCGCTGGGGGCGGTGGGAGTCACGCTGATCGTCGGCCCGTGGGCGGTGCGAAACTGGGTCGTGTTCGACCGCCCGATCGTCATGACGACCCACGGCGGCTACACGCTGCACCTGGCGAACAACGCGGCGTTCTACGAGGAGGTTGTCCGCGGCCCGGCGGGGGCGGTGTGGGAGGGGGAGAGTCTGGAGCGATGGCAGCGCCGAATGGAGGCCGATCGGTCCTCCGAGTTCTTCACCGCCGGCGCTGGTCCGATCGACGACCCGGGCGCGGGGCCGGACGCCGCCGAGGTCCGTGCGATGCTCGAAGCCGGCCCGCGGGGCATGTCCCCCGGAACGTCGATCAGCCCCACGGTTCATGCCTGGACCGGGGCGCCGGATCTCACGCGACTGGTGATCGCGGGCGGAGTGAACGAGGTGCTGGACGACCGCGAAACGTTCATCACGCGAGAAGCCGAGCGGGGGCGGTTCTGGCGGCACTCCCACAGTCGGATCGACGACGATGGCGGTTATCGTTCGTTTCTCGTCCGGGTTCCGCCCCCGGAGGACGGCCCGGCGGCGGACCGCTGGCACCGGGATCGGGCGATCGAGACCATCCAATCCGATCCCGGCGGGTTCGCCCGCGCCGTGCCGCTGCGGGTCAGTCGGTTGTGGAGTCCCGTGCCGCAGGGGCCGGCGGCGGAGGGGCTGCCGGGGCCGGTTTGGTGGGCGGTGGGCGGGTGGAACGTCGTCGTGTTCCTGCTGGCCGCGGCGGGGGCGGTGCGGGCGTGGCGGAGCGACCGGTGGGCGGCGTGGCGGCCGGTTCTGTTGATGGTCGTCTCGGTGACGGCGGTGCACGCGGTGTACTGGTCGAACGCCCGGATGCGGGGGCCGATCGTGCCGGCGATCGCCGTGCTGGCCGCCGCAGGAGCCTGCGGCGTCCGGCGTCCGGGAGACGCGGCGACGACGGAAACCGAACGGCCGTCGGAGGTTGAGTCGTTCGGGGGCGAAGGGAAATCGTGAGCGACGGGAGCGACTTCCCGTTGACCGCCCGCCGTCGGTCGGCCTAGCACCCGCGGTTCCCCGATCGCCGCCGCCCCCGCTCCGCCTTCCGGGGCGGCTGCGCGCCGCGGGCGATCTTCCAGTCACGGACGAACGGCCCAGCCCTTGCCGGCCCCCGCCCGCCGCCGATTGCCGCCCGTCGGCGCCGCCCGGATCGCTCCGGTCGCGGCGGCGCTCGGTCTGTGGGCGTGCGGGATCGCGGCCGGACAGGACATTTCCTCCCCGGGATTCGCGCCCGGTCCGCCGCCGGCGCCGGTGCCGGACGCCGCCCTGGAGGACTTTTCGAACGAGAACCAGAACGAGGTCGAGGCCCACCCGGTGCTCGCGGCGCCGCTGCCGGCCGCGGTGCCGGCTCCGCCGCCGACGCCGCTGGGGGAGGACCCCGCGCCGTCGTCGCCGTTCCGTCAGCCGATCTTCCGGCTCGGCCCCCGCCCGGAGCCGCTGCCGACCGCCGCGCCGCAGCCGCCCCGCTCCGACGGGGCGCCGCGGCCGCTCCCGGGGCGGCCGAACGGGGCGCCGCGTCCCCGGCCGCTGCTCGATCTGCTGTTGCCGTTCGGCGGGAGCGATCCGGAGCCGCAGCCGCAGCCCGCCCCCCCGCCGATGCCGTTGCCCGAGGGCGACGCCGCCGCCGCGGGCGTCCCCGTCGAGGAAGCCGACGAGGGGCTGACCGTCTCCGCCCTGCGGGCCCGCACCTGGCAGCCGGACGTCGTCGGTCAGACCGGCCCCGGGGCCAAGAACATGGCCGCGGCGCTGGAGCGCATCTCCCTGCTCCGCGGGGACGTGACGCTCACCCAGGGCCGCACCACCGTCACCGCCCGCGAGGGCGTGCTGTGGCGCCGCCCGAACCCCGCCGGGGTGGGCGAGTTGGTCACGATCTATCTGCAGGGCGGGGTGAAACTGAACCGCCCGGGGCACACCGAGAGCAAGCCGGAGATCGTCCTCGAACTGGCGCCGACGTCCCTGACGCTGGACGTCGCCGCCGAGACCGTCGGCGAACCCGCCACCCCCGATCCGCTGCTGACCCGCGCCGCCGAGCGCCGGAAGTACAGCGGCGGCAGCCGCACGACCCGGCTGGGGCCGCCGGTCGATCCGCTGCGCGACCCGCTCGCCGGGCCGGGCGTGGACCTGCTCTCCCCCGCCCCGCCGGCGGAGGCTCCCCCCGGCGAGGCGATCGGCGACGGCCGCCCCGCCGGCGGCGACAGCGAGGTCCGCCGCATCCAACTGCTGCCCCGCAGCGCCGTGCCGCCCTCGGTCAAGTCGTTCGAGAACGACGACACCCTCCCCGCCGAGCAGGTGACGATCGTCACCGGCGGCGTCCGGCTGATCGTCGACGGGCTGGACGTCGGCGGCGGCTTCGGCAGCGTGCTGCCCGGCGAACCGACCGACCAGATCAGTTTGGCCGCGGAGAACGTCGTCGTCTGGACCCGCTCTGCGGGCGGCGGCGGGGTGGTCCCCGGCGTGGCCCGCGTGCAGCCGGCGGACTTCCCGCTGACGGTGTACCTCGAGGGCGATATCGAAATCCGGCAGGGGCGGAACGTCGTGCACGCCGAGCGGGCGGTCTACGACATCCGCGCCGATCGCGGGCTGCTGCTCGACGCGGAACTCTCCACCGTGGTCGCGGGTGCCGGCCCCAACAACACCGAGGGCACCGTCCGCGTGCGGGCCCGGGAACTGCGGCAGCTGGCCGAAGACAACTTCCGCGCCCGGGACGCCTGGTCGAGCGCCAGCGAATTCGGCTTTCCCGGCTACCGCCTGCAAAGCCGGGAACTGTTCCTCGAACCTCGCTACGACGACGTCCCCCGGCCCGGTGCGGAACTCGTCGTCAACCCGGCGACCGGCCAGACCACGACCAAGCGGAACTGGATCCGCAGCTACGACAACCAGCTGATCTTCAATACGCCCCGGACCGGGGACGTACCGACGGTCTATATTCCGTATCTGGCGGCGCCGGCGGAGGACCCGCAGATCCCAATCAAGCAGGTCCAGATCGGCAGCAGCAACGAACGCGGCCGGGAACTGGAGATCATTTGGGACCCGTTCGTCCTGTTCGGGCTGGAGCAGCCCGCGGACGTCAATCTGGACCTGCTGAGCGGGCTCTACAGCGAACGCGGCGTCGCCGCCGGACTGCAGGGCGCCTATACGAACCGCAATCTGTTCGGCCTGCCGGGTCAGGGGATGGGCGACGGTATCGTCTGGTTCGTGCAGGACGACGGACTGGACCGCCTGGGCGTGTACCGTCGCAATATCGAACCGCCGGTGAACGGTCGCTATCGCATCCGCTGGCGCCACCAGCAGATCCTTCCCTCGGAGTTCCTCGCCGGCCGGGGCCGCGTGATCGCCAAGATTGGCAAACGCAGCGACATCAACGTGCTGGAGTCCTGGTGGGAAAACGACTGGGACTACGGCCCCGACGAGGACACCCTGCTGTACGGCACGGGCTCCTTCGAGAACTACGGCTATTCCAACTGGGCCTGGGAGGCGCTGGGGAAGGTCCCGCTGAACGACTTCGTTACCGATACCGGCTGGTATCCCAAGCTCGACCTGTACGGGCTCGGGGAACCGTTGTTGAACGGGCTCGTCACCTACTCCCAGCACAGCAGCGCCGGGTACGGCGACCTGGAGCCGGCGAACTATCCCAGGGACCTGGACTATCGCGTTTTTAATCCGCTGTTCACCGATCTGCCCTACACGGCGGACGTCGAAGGTGGCGTCTTCCTGACCCGGCACGAACTCTCCGCCCCGCTGTGGGCGGGGCCGCTGAACGTCACCCCGTTCGTGATGGCCGAGGGCGCCGCCCAACAGCAGGGCCTGGACGGCGACGACGCCGTGCGGTTCGTCGGCAGCGCCGGCTTCCGGGCGGCGCTGCCCTTCACCCGCGTCTGGCGGAACGTGCACAACCGCACGCTGGGCTTGAACGGTCTCGCCCACAAGGTGCGGCTGGAGGCGACCTACCGCGCCACGAGCACGACCGAACCGATGGGCGAGTTCGCTCAATACAACGCCCTGGACGACGACCCCCAACAGCAGTACCGGGCCCGGCTGCCCCGTTCGATCCTCGGACTGCCGCCCGGCGTGCCGGTCCCCATGGAGATCGATCCCCGCTTCTACGGCGTCCGGCAGGGCGTGGGCGTGGACGTGACGAGCCCGGTGTGGGAACTGGTCGAAGACCAGCAGGTTCTGCGATTGGCCGCCCGCCAACGATTGCAGACGAAGGTCGGCGCCCCCGGCTTCGAACGCATCAAAGACTGGATGACGCTGGACCTCGGCGCGTCCCTGTTCCCCAACGCCGACCGCGATAACTTCGGCGAGACGATCGGTCTGGTGACCACCAACTACGCCTGGAACGTGGGCGACCGCACGCGCTTCCTCGCCTCGTCCAGCTACGACGCCTTCGAAGGCGCCCCGCAGCGGTGGGACGTTGGCTTCTCCACGCAGCGCACCCGTCGCGGCAGTTTTTACACGGGCGTCCGGCACATCGAGGCGCTGGAAATCGACGCGACGCAGTTCGTCAGCAGTTTCAGCTATCGGATGGGACCGAAGTGGGCCAGCGCCTTCGGCTTCTATCAGGACCTGGACAACGCGGAGAACAGCGGGGAGAACCTGACGGTGACCCGCATCGGGACCGAATTTAACGTCTCGGTCGGCGTGCGGTACAACAACGCTCGGGGCGATTCCGGCCTGATCTTCCAGATTGAACCGCGATTCGGCGCCCGCCGGTCCGGCGGATTGCTCGGGCCGGACCCGGATCTGTGATCGAGCGTCGTCGGCCGGCCGATCTGAGCCGGGCTTGAACCTTCGTCCCCCGCTTCGTGAAAGTCGCCGTTTGCCCGGCTCCGTCGTCCCGCCGCTCCGCCGTCCGAGCGCACCCGATCCCTCGCACGGCGTTTCGGAGGCGAACGTCCCCGCGGGGCCGCGGCTCGCGCAGCTCCCGCAGGAGCCGGCGCCGGAGGCCTCCGG
>NZ_JBINJD010000242.1:0-5141 GCF_043951915.1 Alienimonas sp. DA493
GCCCACGCCGGATCGGCCGTCGTCGGGGGAGTTGGGCGGGTCGGCGGTTGGAAGGACCAGTGCTTCTGCCAGGCGGCGCCCTGCTCCACCCAGCGGGTGAGGACGGCGACCTCCGCGTCGCTGAGCCGGGGGCCGTGCTCGGCGGGGGGCATCCGGGTTTCGTCGTCCGGGTCGGTCACCCGGTCGAGCAGATAGGAGAGCCCCGGGTCGCCGGGGACGACCAGCAGGGAAACGCTGTCCTCGTCGATCAGGTTGAGCCCGCCGGCCTCCCGCACGCCGCCGTGGCAGGCCGAGCAGTGGGCGTTGAAGATCGGCCGCACGTCCCGGGCGAACTGCACCTCGCCGGGGTTCGCCTCGCCGGGGTTCGCCGCCCCGGCTTCGGCGACGTCCGCCGCCGGGAGGCACAGGGCGACCAGGAGAAGCGGGGCGGGCATCGGCGGCCGGTGCGGGGAGGAACGGAACGGTCCCAGTCTATGCGACCGCGGACCCGCGGGGCACCCACGTCGTTCCTCGCTCCGTTCCCCTCACCACCGCAGCAGCGCCGCGACGCCGCCGTTCTGAACCAAACCCTTCACGCCCTGGGTGAACTCGACGTCGGCGTCGGTTTGCTCGGCCAGCCGGACCAGTTCCTCGACCAGCGGGATCGGGGCGACGTCCGGGCTGTCGCACAGGGGGCAGCGGTCGTGCACCTTGACGAACGCCGTCGTGCAGGCGTCGCACCGGCTGCCCTCGATCGCCACGTCGTGATCGACGGCCAACTCGTCCACGCGGCCGGTTTGCAGGGCGGTCAGCACGTCCTCCGGCCCGATCGCCCCCAGCCCGCCGGAGAGGGTTTCGTTCTGAATCCGCTTCCAGAGGGCCTGTTCCTCGCGGCGCTCCTCCTTTTGGAACAAGCGCAGGCCCTCCTCCACGAGGGCCTCCTCGGCGGCGTCCAGGTCGAAGCCCTCCTCGGCGATCACCCGCTCCTTCAGGCGATCCGGCAGTTCTTCCTCAATTTGCTGGCGGGTTTCCTGGGAACCGAGCAGCACGATCCGCTCCGGGCCGTGCTCCTTCGTCAATTCGGCCAGCCGCTCGGCGACCTCGGCGGCGTAGCGGTGCAACTGGCCCTTGCGCCGGCGGGCGTAGCGCTGCTGGCTCCAGCCGCCCTTCTTGACGCGGTTCTTCACGCCGCCCTTCACGTCCTCCTCCGCGTCGGCGACGGCGCCGGCGATCTGGAGGATGCGGGCGCCGTCGTTGTTCGCGGCGACCAGCAGGAAGGGTTCGTATTCGTCCTGCATCTCCGCCAACGGCCGCAGGTTCGGGCCGCGGGCGGCCCGGAAGGCGGTCTCCGCGGGCACGGTCAGTTTGAAGCCGCGTTCGACGCGGAGCTCCGGGCAGGCCATCAGGCAGTAGCCGGCGCCCTCCTCGAACGTTTCCCCCTCCATCAGGGCCTCCAGCCGCTCCAGGGCGGCGTCGAAGTCGGCCAGGCGGTCCGGTTCGTCGTGTTCGATCAGGCCCCGGGCCTTCGCGGCCCGGTTCTTCAATTCGCGGGCGCCGCTTTCCCCGGTGAAATAAAAGGTGAGGAAGGACCGCGGCGGCCCCTCCAAATCGGCGAGTTCGTGGAGGTTCAGATCGACGAAGGACATGCGGCGCGTGGAGCGGAGGAAAGCGGACGCGTCCCGAACCGCGGCCCCGCCCCCGGCCGGGCCGGGGGGAGACGTGGTCGCCCGCCGGTCCGGTTGGTCGAACGACGGTCGGGCGGGGTGCGGCTGAGGGACGCGAAACGTCTGTCTGCAACCGCCGTGCCCGGAACGGCATCCGGTTTGCGTCGGGGGTTCGGGACGATCCTCGCCCCTCCCTTTCTCCCGCTGGACGATTGCCCTCATGACCGCCCGGTCTTTCACCGCCCCCGACCCGGAATCGCTGACGATGGGGTGCGAGGAGGAATTTCAGATCGTCGACCCCGAGACCGGCAAACTCGCCAGTCGGGCGGACAAGCTGAAGAAGGACTCTCACCTCACGGGCGACCTGGCCCCGCAGAACGAACTGCACCTTTCCCAGATCGAGACGGCCACGTCCATCTGCGGGTCGCTGGGCGAGGTGCGGGAACAGCTCGCCGCCGCCCGCCGGGACCTGTTGGAAAGCGCCTCGCACTTCGGACTGACCGTCGGCGCCGCGGGCACCCACGCCTTCGCCGACTGGCACGACCAGCCCGTCACGCCGAAGCGGCGCTACCTCGGCATGGTCACGGATTATCAATACCTCACCCGGGAGTTGTTGATCTTCGGCCAGCACGTGCACGTGGGCATCGCGGACCCGGACCTCGCCGTGCAGGTGATGAACCGGTCGCGGGTCTATCTGCCCGCGCTGCTGGCCCTGACGGCCAGTTCCCCCTATTGGCTGGGGGAGGACACCGGCTACGAGAGCTTCCGCACGCTGATGTGGTTGAAGTGGCCGATGACCGGCCCGCCGCAGCAGTTCAAAGACCGGGCCGACTACGACCGTACGATCGACGGGCTGGTCAAGGCCGGGGTGATCTCCGACGGCTCGAAGGTGTACTGGGACGTCCGCATCCCGCGGGACAAACCGACGGTGGAGTTCCGGGTCAGCGACGTCAGCCCGCGGCTGGACGACGCGGTGATGCTGGCCGGGCTGGTACGGGCGATCGCCCTGCGGTGCGCCCGGGCCGCCGCCGACGGCGAGCCGGACCCCAACCCCCGGCCGGAGCTGCTCAAAGCGGCCAACTGGCGGGCCGCCCGCAGCGGCGTGAACGGGGAGTTGGTGGACCTCGTCGCCGGCCGCAAACGCCCCGCCGTCGAACTGATCGAAGGCATCCTGGGGGAACTGGCCGACGAACTGAACGACCTCGGCGAGGGCGCCTTCGTGCGGGAGCGGGTGCGGGAGATCCTCGACGGCGGCAACAGCGCCGACCGCCAGCGGGCCGCGGTCGAGAAATCCGGCGAAGTGCGTTCCGCCGTGGACCTCGTCGTGCGGGAGACCGCAGAATTATAAACGGCCGAGACGCAGACTTATCGAAGTAGAGCCGCGACCGTCAGGGAGCGTCCCCCAACGGTCGCGGCCGCACAGAAACGCTCCCTCACGGTCGCGGCTCCAATCGAGCTGTACGTCCTTTAGGCTCAATACCGCCCGGCGGTGACGCGGGGCCAGTCGTCGGTGCGGAACGGCGCCGCGGGCAGGCCGCGGGTGTTGAACAGCGTCACCTTCGGGTTGTCCGCCCAGGCGTAGCGGACGGCGACGATCTCCGAAACGCCCTCCGGCGCCGTGACTTTCACGGTGTCCGGCCCGGTCAGTTCCGCCTTGGCCCAGTGGAAAGTCTTGTCCGGCCCGGCGACGGCGAAGCCCAGCGCCTCGTTCGCCCCGGCCTCATACTCGTCCCGGCGAATCTGCAGGGCGTCGTCGTCGACGTCGAAAGCGATCGTCGCGGTCTTGCCGTTCAGCTGCGCCTCTTTGAACCGCGGGCTGAGCCGGCCCGGGGCGTCCATCCCGTAAACGGTCTCCAGCGCGGCGAGGGCCAGCCGTTCGCCGACGTCCTCTTTATTACGGGGGTGAATGTCGTTCGCCTCGCCGATATCAATAATCACCGCCTGCCCGACGTCCTTTAACTCGTCCAGCGTGTTGTCCTGGGCCTCCCGCAGCTCCGCCCATTCGGAGCCGACGTTCGGGTCCTCCTTGGACTCCATATAGTTGGCCAGCTGGACCCAGAAGAAGGGCAGGTCCTGGCCGAACTGGTCCCGCCAGTCCTCGATCATCGCCGGGAAGATCTCGTCGTACTGCTCCGCCCGGCCGGCGTTGGACTCGCCCTGATACCAGATCGCCCCTTTGAGGGCGAAGGGAACCAGCGGGGCGATCATGCCGTTGTTGAGATTCCCGGGGTGGTGCGGGTGGGTCGGGCCGTACTTGCCGTTCCAGTTGCCCTCGGCCGCCTTGCCCGCCTTGGCGGCGGCGTCGTATTTCTCCCAGCGCTCCAGCAGCGGGCCGGCGGTTTCGAGGGTCTCCAGCGTGGCCTCGCGGGTCCAAGCCTCGGACGGGGTGCCGCCCCAGCTGGAATCGATCAGCCCGACCGGCCGGCCGGTCGCTTCGTGAATCGTCGTGCCGAAGTGATACCCGACCGCGGAAAAGGTCGACGCGGCCTCCGGGCTGAGTTTGAGCCAGCGGGCGTTGGCCGGCTCCCCCTGCCCCGGCTCGCCTTTGAGCGTCGTCTGCGGTTCACGGACGCTGTTTTTGGGGACGGTGAACACGCGGATCGATTCGTTCTCGGCCGCTTTGATCTCCCGGTCGCCGTCGATCGTCGCGGCCAGCGGCCATTCCATATTGGACTGCCCGCTGCACAGCCAGACGTCGCCGACGAGCACGTCGGTATAAATCTTCCGGTCGGCCGTATCCTCCGCCGCCGGGTCTTTGAGAACGCCGTCCGCGGTGTAGTTCTCGTCCCGTTCCGGCACGTCGGCGACGACCAACGTCAGCGTCACGCCCGATTCGAACGGGCCGACCTCCGCCTGCCAGCGGCCGGCGTCGTCCGCGGCGGCGAAGACGATCGTTTCCGTGATCGTCTCCAACGCCTCGCCGGCGCCGTTCTGGACGAGAAGGGCGGAGACAGCCACCGTGCCGCCGGGCTCGGTCGTCCCGAACACCGGGGCCTTCACCCCGGCCTGCAAGACCATGTGGTCGCCGAAGATCGGGGCCGGCACGACCTCCGCGGCGGCGGGGGCGGCCAGGCCGGCCAGCAGCAGGGCCGGAGCGAGCGAACCGAGGGCGAGCGATCGGAGCATGAGACTGTGACGGTTGGGCGAGAACGGAACGCCGGACGCTAATGCCGCCCGCACGGCGGAGCAACCGGCGCCGGACCGCGTGACGGCCGCCCCCGGCGGCGGCCTCCCGACCAGCCCGAGTCGCATTGAGCGAACGTGGGCGAACCGTGCGCCCCCCTCACCCCCGGCCCCTCTCCCTCCAGGGAGAGGGGAGCAGAACGCGGCGAACAACTCACCGACGTCCGCAGACCGTGTCCCCCCTCGCCCCCTTTTTGGGGGAGAGGGGTCGGGGGTGAGGGGGCGGTGATTCCCGCACACCGCTCACCGCCCGCCTCGCTGACGCCCTCGCTGACGCGTCGTGGGGTTTGAACGGTCCGCGGATCGCCGTAGCGG
>NZ_JBINJD010000243.1:0-5128 GCF_043951915.1 Alienimonas sp. DA493
CGACACTCGCACGCCTCGGCTCGCGCCTCGGGCTGCCGATCGGACCACTCAGTCAGTTGGCGGGCGTCGCCGCGTCGAGCAGGGCGAGGACCTCCGCGTGCTCCGCCAGGGCACGTTCGAGCGGGACGTGATTCGGAGCCCAGGTGCGTTTCGCGTTCGCTTCGAGCTGCGCCCGCAGCGCCGCGGCAGGCGTCAGGTTCCGGCAGTCGACCCCCGCGGGGCAGGCCCCGCGGGCGAGCAGCAGCCGCACGAACCCGGGCCGGTTCTGCGACGCCGCCGCGTGCAGCGGCCGCGGTCCGTGCATGCTGCGGCCGAAGGAGACCGCGTTCAGCTTCAACCCGGCGTCGATCAGCCAGTCCAGCAGGGCGAGCGTGTCGACCCGGTTGAGCGTCCGCTTGCGGTTCGTGCGGGACTGCACGAACTCCGTCGTGAGCAGCAGTTCGACGGGGGAGGCGGCGTCGCGGGGCCGTTCGTTCACGTCGGCGCCGGCGTCCAGCAGCAGGCCGACGATCTCCGCCAGCGCCGCCCGGTCCGGGGCGTCGAACTCGCTCATCGCCCGCAGGCACAGCCACAGGGCCGTGTGGCGGGAGCCGGGCAGCGTGCCGACGGTCGCCCCCGCCGCGAGCACCCGACGGGCGGCCCGCATGTCGGCCCGGCCGACCGCCGCTTCGAGCCGCCGTCCGGCCGCCTCGTCCGGCGGCGCCGTCTTCACGGTCCCGAATCGAATCACATCGACCCGTTCGACGAACTCCGGCGTGAGGGCGTCCTCGTGCCCGTACGCCGCCGCCAGCCGACCCGAGTTGCCGACGCGGCCGTCCCGGGCAAAGAACAGGCCCGGCACGTAGGCGTCGGCGTCGCGGAGCAGCGTTTGGTGGGCGTCCTCGGCGGAGGTCCGTTCATCGAGCCACGCGGCCGCCGCCGCCGGCGGGAAGGCGGAGCCGGACAGCAGCGTGACGCCAGCGCCGACCGAGTCGTCGTCCGGCTCCGGTTCGTCCCAGCGGACGCCGTCGGTGACGAAATCGACGACCGGCTCCCCCGTGCCGCCGTCGTGCCGGCGGCGGCGGACGTAGACGACGCCCGCCGCGTCGCTGGCCCCGGTGACCAGCGTTTCGCCGCGGAAGTCGCCCAGCCGGCGTTCAATCAGGTCTTCGCCCCGCCCGGTCGTGACGAGCGTCGCCCAGGCGGTCGTCCGCGGCACGACCAGCAACGCCCACTCGCCGGCCGGCGGGACCCACGCCCCGGCGAGGGCCTCGGCGGTGACGTCCCGGTCGATCGCCCCAACCCCCGCACAGGCCGCGAGCGCGTCGGCGGGGTCGGCGCCCGAACCGGGTAACGGGCGGAGGAGCAGCGCCTCCCACGTCACGTCGCCCCAGGTGTCGAAGGCCCCGCGGCGGTCGGCGGGGGCGGGTCGTCTCGCCATGCGGTTCGCCGTTTCAGGAAGGTCGCGGTCCGCAGCGAACCGCGGGCGGGCGGCCTAGAATACCCATCTCCCGCCCGCCCCGACCCGCCCCCGAAGCTCCGCCGCGATGTCCGAGACGAACGCCCCTGCCGGCTGCGGACTGCGGTTGTGGGTGGAGGACCGCACGCCGGTCAAGGAGCTGCCCGGCTTTCGGCCCAACCACAGCGTGCCGAAGGAGGTCACCAGCCAGACCCGGCTGTACGTCGCCGGCATCGGCGAGGCCGGGGTGGCGGCGGACCTGGAGCGCGTCGCCAAGCTGTTGCGGGAGGCGTTCGGCCTGAAGCGGAAGGAGTTGAAGTCGCTCGGTCCGGACCGCGGCGGCGGCTCGCTGGTCTGCCCGCAGCTGACCTACACGGTGACAGTCTCGCAGGCCGACGACGACCCCGCCCTCGCCCGCACCCGCCGGGAGGTGGAACCGAGCGAGCCGGACGTGCTGACCGACCCCGGGCTGGCGTTCGCCTTCGCCCCCGGCTTCACGGCCCTGGAACGCCGGTTCGACGAACCGGCCGACGTGGAGGCGTTCATCGACGCCGTCGAGGACGCCGACCCGCCGGAGGTGAAGGGCCTGGACTACCCGCTGGACGCCTCGGAGTGCGAACTGCGGCTGGCCGGCTTCGGCGGCCGGGTGAAGATCACCGCCGACGCCGCCGCGATCCTCGCCCCGACCCCCGTTCCCCCCGGCGACTTGGTGAAGGCCTGGGCCAAGGTGAAGGGCCTGTTGGACGTCGCCGGGACCGGGTGAAACGTCCATCTCCGGACGAGCGGTCGAGGACCGCGACCGGTCGGACGGTCTCGATCAGACCGTATAGAACCGCGACCGACTGGCGGCGAAGTCGTGGGTGGTGACGACGGTGCGAATTAATTCCGCCAGTTTCAGCCCGCCTTCCACGGAGGGTTCGATCGGGTTGGCGTAGTCGTCCGGTGCTACGAACGCCGTCCGCAGGTCGATCACCGGCAGCCCCCGCCGCACGGCGACGCGGGTGATGATGTCGTTGAACGCCGGCAGGGCCGCCGTCGCCGGGCGCTGGCGGCGGGGCTCCTCGTAATTCGGATCGTAAATCGTGCAGACCGTCAGCCGCCCCTGGCAGGCGTCGGCGACGGCCGCGACCGCGGCGTCGTAGCGGGCTTCAAAACTCTCCCGCAGGTCGGCCAGTTCGTTGAAGACTTCCGTGGCGACGGAGACCGGCTTCGTGAGGATCGACGCCGATCGCAATGCGTCGTTCCCCCCGGCGCTGAGCACGGCGTAGGAGCCGGTGAGTTCCCCCTCGGCGAACTGCCCCGGCACGTCCTCCACGACGGCCCCGTCCCGGGCCTTGAGTTCGGCGGACCAGCCCTCGCCGGCCTCCGCCATCACTTCCTCGAGGTGGTCGCTGGTGGACTTCCCGCCGGCGACGTAACCGGCGTTGTCGAACACGCTGTCCCCCAGCAGCACGACCGGCCCGGCGGCGTTCTCCCCGTCCGCCCGCCCCTGCAGATTGCGAGCCGGCCCCGGCCCAGACGTCCCGCCCCCGCACCCGGCGAACGCCGCCGCCGCCCCGGCGGCGAACAACGTGCGACGGGGAAAGACGGTCGGCAGATGGGGGGAGACGTTCATGACGGCGTTTCGACGGGGGAGCGACGCCGAGAGCTACCGCCGCCGTCGCCGCGAGGTTTCAAGGAGGGGATATCTCGGGGGCCGTTCGGCGTTCGTCGGCGCGACCGGTCGTCGCCGGCCGCGTCAGCCGTCGGCCGATCAGGAGGAGCGGGAGAATGAAAAAATGCCCGACTGCCACTGCCGCCGCTCGTGAATACGGCCCGGCTGCACCGTCAACGACCATGACGAAGCCGCCGACGTAACAAGCCCAGATCGGGACGCGCATCCAAGGCGTCGCCGGGGTCTTTTTGAAGACGCCGATCGGCGACGGGGCGAGCAGAGAGGCGCCCCAGCAAATCAGAGCGACCGCCGATATGCCGCTGCGATATTCAGCGAGCGTCGGGCTTCTCACTTCGCCGTCCTGCGCCGCGGTTTGCGCTTCGGGCCGCCCTTGCGGCCGCCGACGGTTTCGTCGAAGGTGCTTTTGCGGCGGAGGATGTGGTGATAGTGCTGGGCGAAGCGGTGGCTTTCGTCGCGGACGTATTGCAACAATCGCAGGCCGTAGCCGTGGCGGGAGAGGATCTTCGGCTCCGGGTCGCCGGGCAGAAAGACCTCCTCCTCGCGCTTGGCCAGGCTGATCGTGAACGGGCGGTTCGTCTCGTCCAGGCCGATCGCCTCCATCGCCGCGACGACGGAACTTAATTGACCCTTGCCGCCGTCGATAAGGAGGATGTCCGGAAAGCGTTCGCCCTCCTGTTGCAGGCGCCGGAGGCGGCGGGAAACGACTTCCCGCATGCTGGCGAAGTCGTCCACCCCCTCGACGGTTTTGATCCGGTAGCGCTTATAGCCCGGCTTGAACGGCAGGCCGTCGATAAACTGCACGAGGCTGGCCACCGTCTCCCCGCCCTGCAAATGGGCGATGTCGACCCCCTCGATCACCCGGGGCGTCTCCGGCAGTTTGAAGACCTGTTGCAGGCCCTTCAGACCCTTCTTCGGGTCGATCTGAAACACCTCCGGCTGGGCGTGCTCGTCCAGGTCGCCGCGGAGGTCGATGTTTTCGATCGCCTTAATTTGATCCCGCAGCCGGCCGGCCCGTTCGTAGTCCCGTTCCTCGGCGGCGGCGGCCATCTCCTTGGCCATGTCCCGCAGCAGATTGTGCGTTCTGCCCTCCAGCACCATCTTGAGCCGCTTGATGTCCCGGGCGTACTCCCCCTTCGAGATCTTCAAATTGCACGGGGCCGTGCACTGCTTGATGGAGTGCAACAGGCAGGGGCGGAACCACTGCCAACGTTCGTCGTCGGCCTCGATATCCAGCGAGCAGGTGCGAAATTTAAACACCTTTTGCAAGGCGTTGATCACCCCCCGCAGCTTGCCGGCGCTGGGGAACGGGCCGTAGAGCTTGACGGATTTGTCCCTCGGCTCCCGCGTGAACTCGACCCGCGGAAAGTCTTCGCGCGTGGTGATCTGGAGATACGGAAACGTTTTGTCGTCTTTGAGGTCCGAGTTGTACCGCGGACGAATGTCTTTAATCAGGCGAGCCTCCGTCAGGAGGGCCTCCACTTCGTCGCGGCAGTCGACGTGGTCCAGGTCGGCGATCTGGGTGACGAGTTCCGCGGTCCGCCGTTCGGTCGCGGCGGCCTTCAAAAAGTAGCTGCCCACGCGGCTCCGCAGGTTGACCGCCTTGCCCACGTACAGCACCCGGCCGGCGGCGTCTTTGAAGAGATAGACGCCCGGGGTCGTCGGCAGCTGTTTGGCCTTCGCCCGGGCGGCCTCGAACCCGACGGCCTCCGCCTCGTCCCCGCCGGCGGGCGGCGCCGGCTCAGCGGTCTCGCGGGGGGCGTCGTCGGTCACGGCGTGGGGCGGGTCGAGGCGATGGGGCACGGCGGGGCGGCGGGCGGGGGCGGACGATCCGTCGGCCGCCATCATAGGCGCCCCCGGCCATCAGGAACCGCCCCGGGTCCGCCGGGCGCCGGGCTCGTTAGAGTCTTCGTTCCTCCTCGTCGACGGCCCCCCGTTCCCGGATCGGACCGATGCCCCGCCCGCCCCGCCCCGCCCTGCTGCTCGCGGGGATCGCCCTGCTCCTCCCCGCCCCGGCG
>NZ_JBINJD010000244.1:0-5120 GCF_043951915.1 Alienimonas sp. DA493
CAGCCGCAGGGCAGGTCGGCGTCCAAGGCCCGGCGGATCATCGCCCGGGCGGCGTCGGCCGGCCCCGCGGGTGCGACGACCCCGAGTCGCACATAGCGGAGCGTGTCCGGGGCGCCGACGGCCGCGAGGCGGGCGGGGTCCCACGCCCACTCCGGCGGCAGGAGCAGGGTCCGGTCGATCAGCGCGCAGCCGCGGGGCGTGCGGTACGCCAAGAAGACGGCGGTCTGGCAGTTCACGGTCCGGGCCCCGACCCGGACCTTCGCCACTCCCGCCGACTTCGTCCCCTTCTTCCGGAACCGAGCCACGCCGGCGATCAGGACGGACCGGCCGGCCTCGCCGGGGACGGCCAGCCGGTCGATGACGTAGTCCCGCAGGTCGTCGCGGACGAGGTCCGCGTCCCACCGGGCCCGCCCGAGGAACCGCTGCAGGTTGATCGGCGTCGGCTCCCCGGCCGCCGCGGCCAGTTGCCGACCCGTCGGCCGCCCCGTCACGGCGGCCAGGGCCCGCAGGTATCGCCCGGCCCGCCCCCGCAGTTCGCGGCGGCCGAAGCGGGGGGCGATCCGCTCGGCGACCGCGGCGAGCTCGCGGTCCCGGCGGTCGTTCTCCCCCTCGTCAGTGGCGACCTCCCCGGCGTCCGTCATCCCGCGTTCCTGCTCGTCGAAGTCCGTTCCGCCCCGGCGTCCCCCGCCGGGGCGGCGAAGCGCAATAGTAGGCGACCCGGGCGGAGTCGAGTCCGGGACGTCGCCGACCGGCGGGGGCCGACCGCCCGCCGCCGCGGCTCGGCCGGAGCGGCCCTACCTCCTAAAACGCAGGGCCGAGGGGGTGTCGACGTGGTCCAGAACGCCGCGATCGAAGGGTGCGGCATCGTGTCGCGTGTCACAGCGGGTGCGCTCTCAGGGCGCGCATTAAACTCCGCCGTGCGGGGCGCTCGCGGCCCCGGCCCCGCCGGCGGCGACACGAGGACGCTGCCGTCGGCGACGGGACGCGGCGGTCGGCCGGCGGTGTGAGTCGTCCCCTCCCCCGCGGAAAACGGCGGGCGTTCTGGAGACGTCCGAATTTTTCGGACAGGGTCCGCCCTGGAGAATTAGCCTCGCGGGGCGCGGAGTAGACAGGCGTCGGCGGTCCGGACTCTTCGGCCTCCGCGATCCCGCCACGGGCGTCCGCCCCCCACTTCACCCCTCGGCCGCTTCCGTTCGGCGGTCGGTTCGCCCGGCGGGGGCGGTCCGCACCCGCGGACGCCGGGCACGACGGCGAACTCCGACTTCGTCATGGCGGGGCGGGACTCGGGGGGCCTTCCGTTCCGACCCGTCGGGGAACGCGCTGATCGAGCCCCGGCCGGACGGCCGCCGCCGGCCGGTCTCGTCCCGTCGGTCCGCCGGCGGGCCTCCCGCCCCGCACGCCGCGACCGCGAAGACCTCGGTTCGCCAAGGGGCGTGCCGATTGATCCGCTAGTTCCCTTCGCTTTTCGGCCTTCAGGCCGGCCGCCGCCGCAGGTCAGACTCAGGACCGGTCGATGACCGAGGCGGCGTCTCGCTCCGCACGCCGCCTTCTCTAATCCCGTGTTTTGCTACAGAGGGGGAGTGGGAATCAATTCACCGCTTCTCGCCGCAGAACCCCGATTTCGGTCTGCCAGTGTAGAGCGGAGGGGGCGGGAATCGTTTCGCCCAACTCTTCAGGCGCTCCGTACGACCCGCGGGAGAGGGACGGTCGGCGGGAGCGTTCGACGAACCTTCGCATTGTCCGAAACCGCGGCCCGACGCCGTGAATCGCACGACCGGGAGCGGGGACGCTGCGGGTCGATTCAAGCCCTCCGAGACCCGCCCACGCGGGAGCCCCGCCCGCCCCCGGACGGCGGGCGGCGTCGGCAATCCGGTGAGCGCGGATCTGAGGTAAGCAAACCACGGCCGCGTTTCTGAGCACGGTCCTATCCGGCTAGCGTCAACGGCATGGATCGAAGGCGGCAAAACTCAATTCGCTCCGGGACCGCCCCTTATGACCGGCGCCATGACCGGCGCCGCCGTCCGGGGAACGCCGGCCGCGTCCGAAACTTCGGACGCCCGCGTCGGGGCCGGCGGGAGGGCGACCGAGAGCCCGGCGCGGCGTCGCCGCGAACGATCGCCGGGGCGTGACGGGGCCGCGACCGCTCCCGGGTCGGACCTAAAAAAGGCCCCCCGCACGCGCGGGGGGGGCGGCCGCCGGCGAACCGGCGGCGGGAACGTCACCGACCGCGGCGGAGGCCGCGGCCGAGGGGACCGGTGGCCAGACCGACGGCGGCCAGGGCGACCGCGGAGCGGCAGACGACGCGGGCGGCGGGGCGGAGGAGGGCCAGCGCCAGGCCGACGGCGGGGCGGTCGAGGGACGGAGGGACGAACAGGGACATGGGGATCTTTCGAGTCGCTGGAGAAGGGGGAATCGGGATCAGCGGGGACGGAACGACCCGCGGCCGCCCCCCGCCGGGACGACCGCGGGGGTTCGGGGGAGGGCGAGGTAAGTCAGCGGCGGTCGCCGGCTCGCTCTTTTAGGCCGTCGATCAGGCCGGAGGCCTGCCGGCGGGAGAGGGCGGCGGCGTCGGTCACGCCGAGCCGCCGCAGCTCGGCGGCCAGGTCCGCCCCCGCCCGGCGGGCGAAGGCGTGCAGGGCCCGCACCTGCTTCGGGGTGCTCGGCGGGTCGGACGGGGGTCGGGAAGCCGGCGCCGCCCCCGGCAGGCGGGCGGGTTCCTCGGTGGACTCATCGACGCCTAACTCTGCGTCGACGGCTTGCCGGACGACGCCGAAGCACCCGCGGATCTGCCGGCGGAGTTTTTCCGGGTCCTTCAACAACTCGGCGGAGAGCTCCACCTCCAGGTGGACCTGGGCCCCGCGGCTGCCGTAGTCCGGCTGGCCGATCTTGCGGCTCAGGCCGCAGTTCATCTTCAACATGGCGTACCTCCTGTGAATGAGAGGGTGGGGACGGTGAGCGGCTACGCGGCGAGGCCGCCGAGCCGCTTGAGGCCGTCGAGGGCGCTGGCGACGGCCCGGTCCCGCTTCTTGAGCCTGCGGAGGTCCGCGGCGAGGGAGCGGGCCTGCTGCGCCGCCTCGGACAAGGTCGCGGTCAGGGCGGCCGCCCGTTCGAGGAGGGCCTCGGGATCGGCGGCGGGGGCGTCGGGCTTGGGGCGGGGCGTCTCGGGGGCGGGGTCGGGGGAACGAAACGGGACGGTCGCGACCGCCGGGGCGGCGGATGTGGGGGACGGATCCTCAGCGGCGAGCCGGACGGCCCCCTCGGCGGGGACGGCGTCGCCGGCGAGGGTGGCGAAGACGACGGTCGTCCCGCCCTCGCCGGGGGCGTCGCAGCGGACCGGCTCCTCCGACCCGTGCAGGGCGATCTTCGAGCAGCCGGCGGCGAGGGCCCGGGTCAGGAACCGCCGGTCGGCCACGGCGACCGCCTCGCCCGGCGCCTCCGACGACGCCGTCGCCAACTCCACCGCCGCGGCGCCTTCCTCGGCGGCCCGGACGAGGAACAAGCCGTCCCGCACCTCCAGCGTGACCGGCCGGCGGTGGTCGCCGGCGCCCGGCAGGCGGTCCAGCCGGTCGGCGAGGAACGCCGCGTCGGCCTCGGAGAGAACGACGGACGCCTTCCCCCCGCCGCCGGGCACGACGCGGTCGAGGTCGGGAAAGCGGGCGTCCCGGGCCTCCGGCGCCCACAGCGTCCAGTCGCCGGCCGAGAGGACGACCAGCGGGACCTTCGGGCCGTCCGTCACGCGGGCGAGGCGGACCTCCGCGTCCTTCAGCTGGGAACAGCCCAGAGCGTGCGGGGCGGGCAGCAGGACGGGCTGCTCCCACGGGAAGGCATAGTGCCGAGCGATCAGCAGGCAGTGGCTGTCGGTGGCTTCGACCCGCCCGGCGTGCGGGTCCAGCCGCACGCAGCCGAGGGCGTAGCGGGTCGACTCCGCGTCCGTCACGGCGACGGCCGATCGCAACGCCGCGGCGAAGCCGGGGCCGGGGTCGTGAAACTCCTCCACGGCGGGTGGGGCGAACTGGTTCGCTCGGTCGCGGTCCGTCTTCTCGACGGCGCGGCGGGCGGACCGGGGGACGCCCTTCTCGTCCCAGTTCGCCACCACGGCCGCCCTGCCGTCGGCCTCGGCGAGGGCGACGTCGCCGGCCCTCGCGGCGCCGGCCTCGGCCAAGACATCGAATGGCAGGACGAGGTCCGCCGGCGGGCGGCTCCCGGGAATCCCGAGACTGACGCCCCGGCCGTCCGGGGCGACCGCGGTGAGGCGGACCCCGCCGTCGGCGCCGGCGTGGACGCGGACGGGCGGGCCGGCGTCGCGACGCTTCAGGGACAGATGTTTCTTGAGGACGAGCCGGAAGCCGTGCAGCGTCCGGCGGGGCAGGATGAGCGGGGGCATGAGGCCTCCTAGAGGTTCGGGAATCGGCGGGTGAGACGAAAAGGCCGGCGGCGGGGACGAACCCGCCGCCGGTCGTGAAGCGGACGACCGCGGGCTCAGTGGAAGGCGACCTTGCCGCGGCCGCAGCGGGCCGGGTTCGTCCGCCGGCGGGCCTGTTCGGCGTCCCAGTCGATGGGGCCGAGGTCGTCGTCGGGGTGGGCGAACGCCGCCGGGCCGTCCAGCTGGAAGCCGAGGCGGGCGATCGCGCCGACGCTCTCGCCGGTCGCCGCGGCGATCCGGCGGTTCAGTTCTTGCTGAGGCATGGAAAGCTCCTGTTCTTGCAGTGGGGAAAAGGAAAAGCGGCGGGTCGGCGCTGGGCCGATCCGCCGCTTCGGGGGAAGACGTTGGTGGAGCCGGGCGGTCAGCCCGGCTTGTTCAGCAGGTTGCGGGTGAGCCAGTCGGCCTCGGCTGCGAGGGCGGCGCTGCGGAGCGGGAACGGCCCGAGGGCCGGCCCGCCGACCGGCGAGAGGTCCGCGGTCCACCCGCCGCCGGGGGCGGGTTCGACGTGACTGGCCCGCACGACGGCGCTGTCGCCGAGCGCGCCGGCGTCGATCAGCTCGCCGTACAACCCGCGGGCGGTCCCGTCGGGCGAAACGAACAGTTCCTGCACGGCGCCGCTCATCGCGGGCTCCGCAGCACGCGGCGGCGGGGGGCGTCGGCGATGAGCGGGTCGAGGGCCTCGGCCACGCCGGCCAGG
>NZ_JBINJD010000245.1:0-5105 GCF_043951915.1 Alienimonas sp. DA493
ACGACTTGGGGCGTGCGACAGCGCCCGCACCGCACGGACCGCGAGGTCCCGACACGTATCCCGCGCCTGCCGCCCGCGGGGCCGAACCACGGCCGGCGGCTTTTCTTCCCCTCACTTCAACGGACGGAATCAATGGACGCGGAAAGAACTTTCGTGCTGGCGTTCGTGGCGGCCTGCGGCATCGCCGTCGTCTGCCTCGCCGCCGGCGCCGTCGGCCTGACGCTGGGGGGGCTCGCTGTGAACGCCTCCCAAATCAAAACCGCGGTCGAGATCCGCTGGCTGATTCGCCGCGACATGCCGGCCATCCTGAACATCGAGTGGGCCAGCTTCCCGTTCGCATGGTCTGAGGAGGACTTCATCGGCTGCCTGCGAGAGCGGGACTGCATCGGGATGGTGGCGGAGGCCGGCGGCGAGGTCGTCGGCTACATGATCTATCAACTGCAAAAGGCCCGCCTTCGGGTTCTGAACTTCGCGGTCTCGCCGTTCCACCGCCGCGAAGGCATCGGCCGACAGATGGTCGCCCGGATGGTGGACAAGCTGTCCCAGCAGCGCCGCACGCAGATCGTGCTGGAGGTGCGGGAAACGAACCTGCCGGCCCAACTGTTCTTCCGGTCGATGGGTTTTCAGCACTACCGCACGGTCCGCGACCGCTACGACGACACGCCGGAGGACGCCTACGCGATGGCCTACTGGCTGCCGTTGCGGAGCCGCGGCGACGACCAGACCGCCGACGTGCTGGCCGAGATTGACCGGGACGAGGATCGTTTCGATCTGGACGATCTGGACGACACGACGAGCGCCGACGCGACGGCGGAGATGCTTCGCCGGCTGCGGGAGGCGAACGACGAACTGACTCGCATCAACGCCGAACTGCGGACGGAGATCGCCCGCTTGAGGGGAGAGCGGTGATGCCCCGCGGCGACCAACTCACGCCCCGCCAGCAGGACATCTACGACTTCCTGCGGGCCAAGATTGTGGACCGCGGCTACGGGCCGACGGTGCGGGAGATCGGCGACGAGTTCGGCATCGGCTCCCCGAACGGGGTCATGTGCCACCTCAAGTCGCTGGAGAAGAAGGGGCTCATCCACCGCGAGGAGAGGCTGGCCCGCGGCATCACGCTGCGGGACCGCCGGTTCTCGTCGTTCATGACGTTCGCGGACGCCGCCGAAGTGGTCGGCCCGTCGTGGGGGGCGCTGCTGTGACGCCCCACGCACGCCACCTGAGCCCGCCGGAGCCGCTGGCCTACCGCCCGCTGCCCTGCCGCCGCCGCGGCCTGTACGGCCCCGTCTCCGCCGTGGAACGGGCCACGCGGAAAGACGCGGAGTATTGGCAGGACCACGCCGCCGACGCCTTCGCCGGCGCCGCGTACGGCGAAACCGACTGGCCGTCGGAACTGACGCTGATTCTGAACGCTGACGAACGCCCGCCGTCCTCGGTTCGGTTCGCCATCAAGCCGTGGCCGGGCCAGCCGGACGTGTGGTTCGAGGCGTACGGCCGCCGGCTGCGGGACACCGGTCTCGACAACCCGCGGGCGAGGTACTGGGCCTATGCCGTGAAGGAGATCGGATGAAGGACTGCCCCGAGCCCGGCGTCTACAAGGCGGTGCCGTACAGCGACTACGCGGAATGGGACGCCCTCAATATCAGTTCCCTTTTGTGGGGCCTGATGGGCGACGGCATGACCGTCAACATGAGGCGCCTCAAGGCGTTTCTTGACGGTGAGATCGGGCACAAATCGTCGGACGAACTGCGGTTCGGCCGGGCGTTCCACTGTCAACTGTTGGAGCCGCACCTGTTCACCGACGAGTTCGTGGTGCTGGACCTGTGCGAGAAGAAGGTTAATCGGGAGCAGCCGGACGGTTCCAAGAAACAGGAGCCTTGCGGCAACGCGGCGAAGTATATGACCGCGGACGGTTCGCCCCGTTGCGGATTAAAGGGGCACAAGCCCCCTAAGGCCGAGGAACTGGAGGACTACGTCACCCCCGCTGAGCGGGAAATGATCCGGCGGATGCGGGAGGCGGCGAACGAACACCCGGAGGTCCGGGCGATTCACAACCGCGGCGGCTCCGAGGTTTGCGTCGTGGCCGACATGCACGGCCAGCGCTGCAAAGCCCGGCTGGACAAGTTCGTCCGCTCCCGGGACGGGGCGTGGATCGTGGATATCAAAACCATCGATCCGAAGAAACTGCACCGGGACGGCTGGTCGAAGGCGATCGACTCGCACAACTACCACGTCAAAGCGGCGTTCTACATCGACATCGTCGCGGCCGTACTGGGCCGTCGGCCGGAGTTCCTGTGGGTCGCCTGCGGAAAGGGCGAGGGGTTCGACGCGGCTCCGTTCGCGCCGCATCCCACCGACATCCTGCAAGGCCGCGGGATTTATACGGAACTGCTGTCCGCCTACGGGGCGGCAACGGCGACGGGCAAATGGCCGGGGGCGTTCCCGGCGGGTTCGACGGGCGGTCCTGAGGTGATCGCCCGCCCGGCCTACGCGATTTCACGACTCAAAACCCTTTACGGAGCCTGACATGGGCGAGATAACCAAATACGCCGGCACCCCGATCGAGGGATTGGACCTCCCTGGCAAGCCGCAGCCGATCTCCGCATTGAGCGAGGACGACCCGAAGCGGGTCGTCGCCGCGGGCCGGCTGGCCTACGGGCATGTCGTCCAGCTTCTCCCCGACCCCACTCCCGCTAAGGCGAAGGCGTTTTTCTTCGCGGCCGACGCCTCGTTGAGGAAGGTCGAACAGTCGCTCTATAAGCCTGACCGGAACGGGAACATCCCCAAGGTGCCGACCGATTCGAGCGTCCGGACGGCCTTGGCGAACGCCTGCGTGCTTGGGTTGCTGCCGGACACGTCCGAAGGGCTCTGCCACCTTGTCCCGAAGGGCGGGGAGCTTCAGTTGTGGATGGGCTACCGGGGCCTGCTCCGTCTGGCGATGGCGAGCGACTTTCTCCGGGTCGTGCATCCCGAGGTCGTCTATAAGGGCGAAGAGTTCCGCTATTGGGTGGACGACGACGGGCCGCACATTCACCACGACCTGTCCGGGCGGGTTTTCAAGCTGCCGTCCGAGGGCGATGTCGTCGGGGCCTACATGACCTACGTCCAGAAGGACGGGGAGCGCGGCCTGTTCTTCGTGCCCGGCGAGGAACTCAAGAAGCTCAACGGGCCGGTCTATAAAAAGAACCGGATTGCGATGTACCGCAAGACGCCGATCGTTCGCGGCGGGAAGCTGTGGGACACCCGGGCCGACGATCGGTTCATGCGTGCGGTCCGTATTGAGGAAGAGGCGGAGCGGGGCGAACCGCAAAGCCTGCCGGACGGATTCGAGATGCCCGGCGTGTTGGAGGCGAGAGCCGTTCGCCGTCTGACGGACACGAAGCCGGAGGACGACATCGCGGTGGACGCGGAGGTCGAACCGCCGACGGAGGATGCCGAACTGCCGCGAACCGCCGGCGAACCGCCGGAGGCCGACGACGACCTGCCGAACGAGGAGTCGCACCCGCTGCCGGAAGGGCCGGCGGACGAGACGGACTACGGCTCCCAGCCGGAGATCCAGTGGTGAGCGCTCCCCTGACCATCGAGTTCCCGACCGGCGTGGCCCTGACGGTCGCCGGCGTCGCCCACACCGGCGCCGAGGTCGTCCCCGAAGACGGGCAGCTTTTATCCCGCGTCGCGGCCCGGTTCCAAGCCGCCGCGGAGGCATACGACGGCGGCCCGACGCTGCCCGTCGAGGGCTCCCGGGCCGGCTGGGTCCGCGTGCTGGAGCTTCTGCGGATGGTCGGCATGCCGCAGTGCGACGAAGCCGCGACCTGCATCCGGTCCGCCCTCGGCCTGCCCGAACCCTACGACCCCGCCGCCGTGCGGGCTCACCGCAAACGAAAGGCCGAACGATGAGCGACAATCCGATTCGAGAACTGCTGACAAAGACGGAAGCGGAGCGACTGGAGGCGTGCGAGGCCGCCATCGGCCGCAGTTTCGCCGCCCTGTGCGACGCCGCTGCGGCGTGGAAGGAGATTCGGGACGGCCGCCTCTACCGGCGGTCCTTCGACCGATTCGAGGACTACTGCGAACGGAAGTGGGGCTTCTCGAAGACGCACGTCAACCGCGTCATCGCCGCCGGCGAGGTGGCGAAGGGGCTCGAAACGACACCCGTGGGTGCCATCCCGCTCGGGGAGCGGCACCTGCGGGAACTGGGGCGGCTGCCCGAGGACGTGCGGGTGAACGCCCTCTCCGAAGCCGCGGAGGAGTCCGACGGCCGCCCGACCGCGGAGAAGATCCGCGAGGTCGGCGCCCGCTACGCCCCCTTCAAGGCCACGGCGACCAAGCCGGCCCAACCCCCGGCGAAACCCGCCGCCGCCCCGCAGCGGGCCGCTCAGGACGCGGAACCGTGGAGTCCGCCGCAGCCCGGCGACGACGACGGGCAGTTCTCGGACGACGCGGACGACCTGTTCGACGGGGAGCCGGAGGACGACGACGAACCGGACCGGGACTACAGCGCCGTCGTGTCGAAGTGGCTGTCCGACGGCGAGGCGATGGTGGACGAAATCAAGCGCTGCGGCGGCGAGGCCGGCGTGCCGCTGCCGCTGGTGGAAACGTCCATCCGCGTCCTGCGGGAGCAGATGGGAGGGGCGGGCTGATGGCGGGCGAGTGGATCAAGATGCGGACCGACCTGTGGGACGACCCCCGCGTGGCGGACCTCTGCGTCGCGTTGGACGAACCGGAGCATGCCGTCTGCGGCGGCCTGTTTCGCCTGTGGTCCCTCGCCGACGCCCACACCACCGACGGTGTGCTCCAGGTGAGTTCCGCCGCGGCACTCGACCGCAAGATCGGCGTCCGCGGCTTCACCGAGGCCGTCGCGTCCGTCGGCTGGCTGGACCTCGCCGATGGCGAGATTCGCATCGTTCGCTTTGAGGATCACAACGGGAAGTCCGCAAAACGTAGGGCCGACGACGCCAAGAGACAGGCGAACCGTCGGGCCAAGTTGGACGACAGTCGGCAATCCGTCCGCGGTTCGTCCGCCAAACGTCACGCCCCCCCCGTGACAGATCGCGGACGGAAAGTGGACCTAGAACCAGAACCAGAACCAGAACCAGAACCAGAAC
>NZ_JBINJD010000246.1:0-4969 GCF_043951915.1 Alienimonas sp. DA493
GCCGGCGCCGGTCGGCGTCGTGCATGAACTCGTCGCCGTCCTCGCTCTCGATCAGCAACCGCCCGGAAAACAGGCGGTAGAACAGCAACAGGATAAAGGCCCCGGCGATGCCCGCCGCGAAGCCGACCGGGCTGATCGGCGTGATCGGGCCGGTGCGGCGGCCCAACTGCTCCAGCGTGAAAATCAGCACGCCGCAGCCGATCACGCTGCCGGCGATGCCCATCAGCGTGGTCGCGATCGCTCCGCCGGGGTCGCGGCCGGGCATCACCGCCTTGGCGCACAGGCCGACGATCGTGCCGAACCCGACCCACAGCAGGAACTCATGGGCGGCGGCGCTGAACACCCCGCGGAACTGCTCGAAGTCCATCGATCGGTCGCCGGATGCGGGTGCGGAGGGGTGACGCGGCCCGGCCGGTCCTGCCGGCGGAGCCGATCGCTTCCATCGGCGCCGCTCGTCCCGGTCCTCCGCCCCCGTTTGCGATCCGCCGCGCGCGACGGCTTCAATCCGCCGTGCCGCTCCTCGCCCCCGCCGCCGCTCGCGCCGCGCCTCCGGATCGGTTTGAGCGGGGCGAACCCCGCCGCCCGGCGGTGGCGATCGCGGCGGCGCTGGCCGTCGGGGTCTGCCTCGATCGCTGGATGGCTTTGCCGATCGTCTGGACGCTGACGTCCGGCGCCGCGGGCGTCCTGCTGGCCCTCGCGGCCCCCGCGGTGCGGCGGGCGGCGCTGCCGGTCGTGCTCGCGGCGGTCGGCGCCGCCTCGCACCACGTGCAGTGGCGGGCCGTCGCGGCGACGGACGTCTCCCGGCGGGTGGGCGAGGAGGTGATCCTCGCCCGGCTGACCGGCGTGCTGACCGCCGACCCGCGGGAGTACGAGGACCCGGACCGCCCCTCCTGGGAGGACTCCCGCCGCTCCGTGGCGGAGGTGCGGTGCGAGCGACTGGACGGCGACGACGGCCCCGTCGCCTGCAGCGGTCGGGTCCGGCTGTACGCGGCCGGTTCTCTGGGGGAGTTCGGTGCCGGGGACCGCGTCCGCGTTCTCGGTTGGCTGGGGCCCGTGCGGGGGCCGTCGAACCCGGGCGAGTGGGACCGGCGGGCCGCCCTGCGACGGCGGGGGATCCGCTGCGAGATGTCCGCCGACGCCGGCACCGTCGAGTTGTTGTCGCAGGGCTGGAACCTCTCGGCCCCGCTGGACTGGCTCCGAGGACGCTGCGCCCGGCGGATCGAACGCCTGATGCCGGAGCGGGCCGCCGCGGCGGCGAAGGCCCTGCTGCTCGGCGACCGCACCGACCTCACCCGGGAGGACCGCCGCCAGTTCATGGCCAGCGGCACGATGCACCTGTTGGCGATCAGCGGGTTGCACGTCGGCCTGCTGGCGACCTTCGCCGCGGGGCTCTGTCGGTTGATGGGGTTCGGCGCCGGGACAACGGCCGCGCTCTGCGTGGTTGCAGTCGTGGCGTTCGCCCTGCTGGCGGAGTTCCGCCCGCCGGTCCTGCGGGCGGCGCTGTTCGTCCTCCTCGCGGCGACGGCCTGGGCGACCCGGCGAACGCTGGACCTGTTCAACACGCTGTGCGCCGCCGCGGCCGTCGTGCTGCTCGTCACCCCCGCCTCGCTGTTCGAGCCCGGTACGCAACTGTCGTTCGTGGCGGTGGCCGGTTTGGAGTGGGGCCGCCGCGTCTTCGCCTCCCGCCCGCGGTGGTGGCCGGCGGGGCGGCTGCGGTGGGGGGAGCGGCTGTGGGACGGCTACCGTCTCACGGCCGGCATTGCGGTGTGGACAGCCCCGCTGGTGGCGGCGAACTTCGGGTTGGTGTCCTTCGTCGGCTACGCCTTGAACGTGGCGCTCCTGCCGGTCTTCGGGGCGCTGCTCGCCGTGGGGTTCGTCACGCTCGGGCTGCTGATCTTCGTCCCCCCGCTGGCGACGTGGCCGGGCGTCACGTTCGGCGTCGGGCTGACGGCGCTGCTGTGGATCGTCGACGCCGCCGCGGCCCTGCCCGGCGGGCACGCCACCGTGCCGCCCCCGCCCGGCTGGTGGTTGGGAGGGTGGTACGCCGGGCTGATCGGTTCGCTGCTTGTGCCGATCCGCCGAATTCGAACCCCCGCCGGCCGCGGGGCGCTGCTGGTCGGCGGGATCGGGTGGGCGAGTCTCCTGGCGGCCGCCCCCGGCGACCTGCCGGACGGCACGCTGCGGATGACGGCGCTGAACGTCGGCCACGGCTCCGCGACGCTGATCGAACTGCCGGACGGGCACACGCTGCTGTACGACTGCGGCAGCCTCTCCGGCGGGGAGCGGGCCGCGGACGCCGTCGCCGCCGCCCTGCGGGCCCGCGGACGCACGCGGATCGACGAGGTCGTCGTCTCCCACGCGGACATGGACCACTTCAACGGGCTGCCCGAGCTGCTCACCGGCGCCGCCCGGGGCGGGGCCGGGATCGGCGGGCTGTCGATCGGGCCGCACTTCCTGGCGTCCGGGCAGGAAGACGCCCAGGCCGTCCTGGAGGCCGCGGACGGCGTGCCGCTGGCCCGGCTTTCCCGCGGCCTGAGCCGCACCGCCGGCGGGGCGACGCTCACCGTGCTGCATCCCGCGGCCGCCCTCGACCCGGAGGCCTCGGACAACGACCGCAGCGTCGTGCTGCTGATCGAATACGCCGGCCGCCGACTCCTGCTGACCGGCGACGTGGAGGGCGGGCCGCAGCGGGACCTTGTGGAGCGCTATCTGACCGACCACGGGCCGGGAGTCGACGTCCTGCTCGCCCCGCACCACGGCGGGCGGCGGGCGAACCCGCCGGCGCTCGCGGAGGCGCTGCGTCCGCGGATCGTCGTCGCCAGCGGGGCCCAGCACGCCGATCCCGAGTTTCTCCGCGGCGTCTACCCGCGGGCGGCGCTGTACCTCACCGCCGAGACCGGCGCCATGACGATCACCGTGTCGCCGGAGGGGGCGCTGGAGGCGACGCCGTTTCTGCCGAAGGGGCCGGCTGCGTCGCCGCCCCGGTAATGATCGCGGGGGAGGAGGCCGAGGAGGGCGGCTCCCCCGCGTCGGCCTCGTCCTCCCTCGTCTGCGGTTCCTCGGGCAGGCTCGGGGCGCGGATCAGTTCCTCATGGGCCCGCGTGCGGACGCTCTCGACGCGGTAGGCCGTCGCGGCCCGGTCCGCCCGCTCGACGGCCAGTTCGAAGGTGTCGAAGGCGTCCGCGAGCGTCGTGCCGGTCGACCCGGCGATGGCGTGCTCCAGCTTGCCCAAAGCCCCCGGCAGATCGCCTTTCAAAATCTCGGCCCAGCCGGCGGCGCCGGTCTCGACGGCGGCGGTCAGTTTGCTCAATTGGCTGCGGTCCTTCGCCCGCCGGTCCGCGGTGAGGGGAGGGTAGCTGCGATCTCGCACCGCGGTCTTCGCCGTGGGCAGGCCCGACGCGGGGGGCGGGGCGAAGCGGTCCAGCGACGTGAGCGACGCCTTCTTCTTCGCCGCGTCCGCCTCCGCCCGCCGCAACCCGGCGCTCGCCTTCGGAAAGTCCGGCCGAATCCGCAGGGCCTCGCGGAAGGCGTCGGCCGCGGCCCGGGAGCGGCCGAGATCCAGCAGCGTGTTCCCCAGGTTCTGATGGGCCTCCGCGAAGGACGGGTCGAGCCGCACGGCCTCCCGGTAGGCCTCCGCCGCCAGCTTGTTGCGGCAGAGCTTCCGCCGGGCGATGCCGAGGTTGTAGAACCCCTCCGCCACGGTGTGGTCCAGCGAGATCGCCTTCTGCAGAACCTTTTCAGCCTGCTTGTACTGGCCGATCCGGTTGTGGATCGCCCCGATGTTGATCAGCGCCCGGGCGTGGGCCGGCGTCAGTCGGGTGACTTTTTCGAACAGTTCGATCGCCCGCTCGAACCGCCCGGCGGCGAACGCGGCCCCGCCGGCGGCCATGTGCAGTTCGACGTCCGTCGAGGCGGCCGCGGCGGCTTTCTCGTAGGCGTCCGCCGCCTCCTCCCGTCGTCCCGCGGCGGCGTAGGCCCGGGCGACGGCCGGGAGGTCGGGGGCGGGTGGGGCAGACATCAGGGGCGTCCGATGTGAAGAGCCGGCGAGCACGCAGCCTAGGCCGTCGAAACCTCGCACGGAAGCGGTTCCCGCCGCCGACGCCCCGTCATTTCTTGACGGAACCCGTTACCGGGGCAGCCCGCCGGGGAAGGGCGACGCCCCCCCGTCGCCGAGGGTCCCCAAGGCGGACGGACCGACGACGGCCCGCACTGCCCGCCTGCTGAGAGCCTCCAGATCCCGGCGGCGTTCCTCGATCTCCCCGTCGAGCCCTTGGTAGAACAGCACGTAGGTGACGCCGGCCTCGCGAAACGCCCGCACCCGGGCGGAGACGGTCTTGTCCAGGCAGAAGAAGGCCGCGTCCAACCCGGCCTCGCCGCCGGCCAGGGGGGCCACGGGGAGGGCTTCGCTCTCAAAGTCCTCGTACTCGTCCCGCAGTCCGGCGACGGCGCTGTCCACGGCGTCGGCCGGGTCCGGCCCGCCGGGCAGGGCGGTAAACGTCCAGAAACAGGTGTCCGGACTGATCAGCGTCAGGGTGCCGCCGTCCCGTTCCGCGGTCCATCCGTCGGGGACGGGCACCGGCGGGGCGGAGGGCGAACCGGGGGGCGGATCCTCGAAACTCATCAACGCTGTGGGCGGAAGGAACGCGGGAGGAACCATCCTAGCGTCGCGCCGCGGCGAACCGTCGCGCCAGCGCCCGGCCTGTTGGCGTTTTCCTTTCGGCGACGGCGGCCGGCGGTCCCTCCGCCACTACCTCCCCGCCCGCCGGACCGGCGCCGGGGCCCAGCTCCACGACGTGGTCGCACCGGGCAATCAGGTCCAGATCGTGCTCCACGCACAACACCGTGTGGCCGCGCTCGACCAGCCGGGTCAGCAGATCGGTCAGTCGCGTCACGTCCAGCGGGTGCAGGCCGGCGGTCGGTTCGTCGAGCAGAAACAGCGTCGCCGCCGCCCCCGGATCGGCCAGGGCGG
>NZ_JBINJD010000247.1:0-4934 GCF_043951915.1 Alienimonas sp. DA493
GTCGCGACGCGGCGTTTTCTCTTGGGCTGCGACGAGCGCCCGCCGCCGGACCGGATCCAGTGTCCGGCCGGCCCCGAGCCCGACACGGGGCCGCCGCCGGATCCCTACGAGCGTAGACGAAAATTGCGTCAGCCGGGACCGAGACGTACCATCGCCGACTTCTCGTCACAGTCGGGATTGCCAGGGCTTTCCTCCCCGATCTGCGTGACGTCTCCTCGCGTCTCCCTACTTTGGGGTTTTTCCATGTCGCGCCCCCGGTCCGCCGCCTTGCGGACGCCGTCCGTCCAACGGTCCGGCTTTACGCTGATCGAACTGCTGGTGGTCATCGCGATCATCGCGATTCTTGTTTCGCTGCTCCTGCCCGCCGTGCAGCAGGCCCGCGAGGCCGCCCGCCGCAGTCAGTGCCAGAACAACCTGAAACAGATCGGGTTGGCCATGCACAACTACCACTCCACCTATAACACCTTCCCCGCGGCCTGCGCCGGCACGAGCGTCAATAGTAATCCGGCCTACACCGGCGCCCCGAACGCCGCCACCGAGACCTCAAACGGCAACCGGCTGGCTTGGACGGTCGGGCTGCTGCCGTACCTGGATCAGGCGAGCTTGTGGAACGAGATCAGCAAGCCGCTGTCGGTCACGAACACCGGCGCCGCGCTGAGTCTGCCGTTTCCCCCGATGGGCCCCCGCCCCTGGGCGACGAACTACGGCCCCTGGCTGACGCAGGTTCCCGCCCTGCTCTGCCCGACGGACGGCGCTCCCGTGACCAGCCAGGCCGACATCAACTACGCCGCCTGCTGGGGCGACAACGGCGCCGGCAACGAGCTGAATACAGTCGCCAGCAACCGCGGCGCCTTCGGCTTTCGCGTCTGGCGGGGGATGCGCGACCTGCGGGACGGCGCCGTCAATACGATTCTCGTCGGCGAAATCGGCCGCGGCGACGGCACGAAGGTCTACCTCGGCCGCGTCGCCCGCAACACGGGGTTCGGCAGCGGCATTCATACCGATCCGCTCGCCAACTGCGTCAAGAAGGTTGAAGATCCTGCGCAGCCGGGATTCTACAACGCGACGGTCACTGTCTTATTCGACCGCGGCAGCCGCTGGATTGACGGCGCCGCCCCGCACTCCGGATTCAATACGATCTTGCCGCCCAACGGTCCGAACTGCATGGAAGGCGATAACGACAGCGGCAGAAGCGTCATCTCCGGCGGCAGCCATCACGCCGGCGGCATGCAGGTCGTACTGGGCGACGGCAGCGTGAAGTTCATCTCCGAAACCATCGATACCGGCAACCAGTCCGCCGGCGCGGTGACCAGCGGCAAGAGCAACTACGGCGTCTGGGGCGCCCTCGGCAGCCGCGCCGGCGGCGAAGTGGTCGGCGAGTTCTGAACCCGCCGCGGCCCGTCTCCCGGGCCGCTCCTTCCTAACGTACGCCGTCACGCCAAAGACCGACCCGGGGGAGGCGTCCCCCGGGTCGGTCTGTTTTTATCCGTTCGGCGGTTCGGCCGTCCGGTCGGCGGCGCCTCGCGCGGCTCTCAGCGGCCGCTGCGGATGCGTTCCATCTCGGCCCGTTCCTCGGGGGAGAGACTTTCAATGACGGTCTCCGATTCGTCCTCCTCCACTTCAATCTCCCCCTCCGTCACGCCGGAGGAGCACCCCGCCGCCGTCGCGCACAACCCGACGACGGCGAGACCCGGCAACGCGGCCGCCGGCAACGCGGCGGACAGAACGACGGCGGACAGGGAACGAACGAGGCGGGACATGGCGGATTGAGCGGAAAAACAGGGGAGGAAACGACGGCGACCGTGACGCGGCGGTCGCTCACGCGACTGCCGAGACGGACGCAGGACGACCGCGGGAGGGCGGCGGGAAGCGGACGGGACCGACGAGGAAGACTTTTCGGGGCGAACTTTCGCAGAAGGCCCGGAAATTTGCCGCACCCTCCGTGAACGCGGAGCATTGATTCACGGTTACTGTTGCGTACCCTTTCCGCCCGTTGCGCCCCCTGATCAGTCGTCAAGGTCAGCGTTAACGTCGCATTCTTTCGCGTTCCGTTCCAGTCTCTCACGAGTCCGAGATGCCGCACCCCTGTACCGGCCGTCGCTCCATCGCATCGACCTCCCCCCCCACACGCTCGCGTCGCGGCTTCACGCTGATCGAACTGCTGGTGGTGATCGCGATCATCGCCATCCTCGTCTCCCTCCTGCTGCCCGCCGTGCAGCAAGCGCGTGAGGCGGCCCGCCGCAGTCAGTGCCAGAACAACCTGAAACAGATCGGGTTGGCCATGCACAACTACCACTCCACCTACAAAACCTTCCCCGCGGGGATGGGCGGCACCTCGACGCCGGACCCGGGCGCCCCGGACCCCTGGCACGGCAGCAACGAGGGGAACCTCAGCTACCTGGTGCCCCTGCTGCCCTTCTTGGACCAGACAGCCCTGTGGAGCCAGATCACCGGCCCGCTGGACGGCACCATCAGCGGCTCGACCTATCGGTACCCGGCCTTCGGCGGTCAGCCGATCTCCAGCAGCTACCCGCCGTGGCGGACGCAGATCGCCACGCTGCTCTGCCCGACCGACTCCGCCCCCGTGTCCGGCACCGCCGACACCAACTACGCGGCCAACTGGGGCGACAACGGCTACGGCAACGGCCGCGGCAACCGCTCCGTGGCCCGCGGCATGTTCGCCGGCAACGTCTGGTCCACCTCCGGCGACGGCTTCGTGAACTTCGGCCTGCGTGACGCCCGCGACGGCACGACCTCCACGATTCTGGTCGGCGAGATCGGCCGGGACGACGGCTCCCGCTCCTACCAGGGCGGCTTCGCCGCGGAGATGAGCCTCTCCACCGGCCCGGGCGGGAACACCTACACCGACCCGCAGGCCCAGTGCGTGGACGTCGTGGCCGACCCGAACAACCCCGGCCGGTACGCCGACTCCGTCGCGTTCAGCGGCGCCCGCGGCACCGCGTACGCCCTCGGCGTCGTGCCCTACACCGGCTTCAACACGGTCCTCCCGCCGAACAGCCCCTCCTGCACCACGGGCAGCCAGTCGAACTGGTGGCAGCGGGTCAACGGCGGCATCTTCTCCGCCGGCTCCTACCACACCGGCGGCGTCCAGGTCGCGATGTGCGACGGCTCGGTGACCTTCCTCTCCGAGACGATCAACGCCGGCAACCAGAACGCCACCTCGGTGACCAGCGGCAAGAGCCCCTACGGCGTCTGGGGCGCCTTGGGCAGCCGGGCCGGCGGCGAAGTGACCGACGAGTACTGATTCGGCCCCGGCCGCCCGCGATCGGGCGGCAGCCGTCACCTTGATGAGAACCCGGGAGGCTCCCGCCTCCCGGGTTATTTCTTTGCCCCCCGCCCCCGCAAGCGGGACGCCCGGGGCGGTGACGCCGCGATCCTCCTCGCAGCCGGTCAGGCGGAGCGCGGCGAACGAAGAACGCGACTGACGCGTCGCGTCACTCCGCCTCGACCGGCATCTTGGCGTTCATCGTCGTCTGCCAGTCCCGCAGGGCGGTCCGCAGTTCGGCCAGCGTCTCCGGCCGTTCCGCGGCGAGGTTCTGCAATTCGCCGGGGTCGGCGGCGAGGTCGTACAGCTCCGCCGTGTCGGTTTCGTAGAACTCGATCACCTTCCAATCGCCTCGCCGCAGCGAGGCCCCCGGCGTCCAGCCGCTGCCGTGGTAGTGCGGGTAGTGCCAGACGAAGTCTCGCGGCTCCAACTCCCCGGAGCCGCTCAGCAGCGGGGCGAGGGAGACGCCGTCGGCGTGCAGGTCCGGCCGCGGCTCCAAGCCGCACAGGTCCAGCGCCGTGGGGAACAGGTCCATGCTGACGACCGGCGTGTCGACCACCCGGCCCGGCAGCACGCCCGGCCCGGCGACGATCAGCGGTTCCCGCACGCCGCCCTCGTACAGCCAGCCCTTGCCGCTCCGCAGCGGCAGGTTGCTGGTCGGCCCCATCCGCCGCGAGGTGCACAGCCCGCCGTTGTCGCTGAAGAAGATCACCACGGTGTTCTCCCGCAGCCCCTGGTTCTCCAGTTCGTTCATCACCTTGCCGACCGCCCGGTCCATCGCGGCGACCATGCTGGCGTAGGCGGGCAGATCCTGCCGGGCCCGGGAGATCACCTCCACCCCGGCCGCGGCGCCCTCCTCGATCGTCGGCGTGGGGTCCTCGAACCGCTCGGCGGCCTCCCGCTCGAACTCCGCGACGGTGATCTTGTCCGCCGTGATCGGGGTGTGGACGTTATAGAAGCTCAGCATCGCGAAGAACGGCGCGCCGTCCGCGTCCTGCGAGGCGTTCCGCACGAACGCGGCGGTCTCGTCGGCCAATCGGTCGGTGAGGTATTCGCCCTCGGCCCGAGCCGTCAGCGTGGGGTTCTTCCACGGAGCGTAATACCCGCCCGGCGGCGAGCCCTTGGAGTTGCCGCCGACGTTCACGTCGAAGCCCTGATCGGTCGGCCAATGGCCCTCGTCGCCCAGGTGCCACTTGCCGGCGAAGAAGGTGCTGTAGCCCTCCTCCTTCAACACCTCCGCCAGCGTGACTTCCTCCAAGGCGAGGTTGTCCCGGTCGTCGACGTGTTGGAACCGCCCCTTGCGGCGGGCGCCGGGGATCCAGTCGGTAATGTCGACCCGTACCGGGTGCCGGCCCGTCAGCAGGCTGGCCCGCGTCGGGCTGCACACCGGGCAGGCGGCGTAGGCCTGACTGAACCGCGTCCCCGCCGCGGCGAGGGCGTCCACGTGCGGCGTCTCGTAGAACGTGCTGCCGGTGCACCCCAGGTCGTTCGCCCCGAGGTCGTCCACGAGGAAGAACACCACGTTCGGCGGCGCGTCGTCCGGGGCCGAAGCGAGGGCGGCGGCGATTAAAAACGGGGCGGCGATCATCGGCGTAGGGTCCGCTGTGCGGACCGCACCGGGCAGGCGCACGCCGGTTGAGAACGGTCC
>NZ_JBINJD010000248.1:0-4823 GCF_043951915.1 Alienimonas sp. DA493
GACCTGGCCCGCTGCGGCAAAGGCCGCGTCGCCTTCCACTGAGTCGAAGGCGGCGACGCCCACGACCGGCGGCGGGCTGATCCCCGTCGCCGGCCATTTCCTCATTCGATCACCCCGAACACGAGAGGGCCCCATGCCCCCGATCATCCTGCCCCGGCGAACGCTGCATGCGTTCCGCACGGCGCTGAAGAAACACCTCGGGCTGAAGGCCCGCGACGACGGCCCGCCGGTCCGCGTCGACGCCGCCGAAGACGGCGGCGCCCGCCTCACGGCGATCGCCCCGGACGGCCGGGGCGTCAGCCTGGCGATCCCCGGCGACCGGCCGCTGGGCGATCTCGTCCTGCCGTTCGAGCTGCTGGCCGACGCCGGCGCCGCGAAGAGCGGCGACGTGCAGCTGTCCGAGGCCGACGGCGGCGAGGCCGTCGTCGCCAGCTGGGACGAGCGGGGTATGCCCCGCAGCGCCCGCGGCACGCTCGAGAAGGCCGACCGCGGCCGGGCGGCCAAGTTCGACGTGCCGGCAGTCGAGGCTTTCCGCGACCCCGGCCCCGGCTTCGCCGCAGCCCTGCGGCAGGCGGTCGCCGTGACCGACGCCGAGTCGACCCGCGACGCCCTCGGCTGCGTGCGGCTGGACCCGCACGCCGGCCGGATCGAAGCGACCGACAGTCACTGCCTGCTGATCGCCCGCGGCTTCACGTTCGGCTTCGAAGAACCCGTGCTGCTGCCGGCCCCGCACGCCCTCGGCCGTTCGCCGTTGAAGGACGCGGAGGTGCGGATCGCGAGGGTGACGGATGGCCCCAAGGTCCCGCTCGTCGTGCTCTCCGCCGGCGACTGGACGCTCTGGGCGCCGGAGGCCCGGGACGCCCGGTTCCCGGACCTCGATCGGGTCGTGCCGAGTCAGCACGGCAAAACGACCGTGTCGCTCAGCGAGGCCGACGCCGCGTTTCTGCTCGACCGGATCGCCAGCCTGCCCGGGGCGGGCGACGGGCGAAAGCCGGTCACGCTGGAGGCGAAGGACAACAAGTTCCTGATCCGGGCCGCGGAGGAGGGCGGCACGCCGGTGGAGTTGGTCACGGCGTCCTCCCAGGTCAGAGGCACGGCGATCTGCGTGGCGGACCGCCGGTTCGTCGCCAGAGCGTTGGCAACCGGCTGCAGAAAGATCGTGCTGAACGGTCCCGAGGAGCCGGTCCGCTGCGACGCCGCCGGCGACGGCCGTCCCGGAACCACGCTGGTCTTCGCCACGCTGGCCGGCGATCCCGTCCCGGCCAAGGACGCCGTGCGGCTGACCGGCGAAGCCCCCGCGTCCGCTGCTCCCGCGGCCGCTGTCACCCCCGCCAAACGCCCCGCCACGCCGATGCCCGCGAACCGCCTGAACGGCTCCCCCGCCGACCCCGCCCCCACGAACGGCCACGCCGCCAACGGCCACCCCGCCAACGGCCACGCCGCCAACGGCCACGCCGCCAACGGCCACCCCGCCGCCGCCGACTCCGAGGCCCTGCTGGACCGGGCGACGGCCCTGCAGGCGACGCTGGCCGACGCCGCCGCGGAGGCGAAGGGGCTGGCCGCGGACCTCCGCAAACTGAAGCGGCGGGACCGGCTGGTCTCCTCCGCCCTCGGCAGCCTCAAGCGGCTCGGCTCGCTCACCGCGTAGCCCGCCGCCCCCCGCCCACAGCAAGGAGACCGTCATGTTGAAGTTGAACGTGGGGCTGTCCCGCAAGGTGGGGCAGCCGGACTACGGCTCCAAGGGGGCCATGGTGAACGTCGAGGTGGAACTCACGGCGGACCTGCTGAAGGACCACGACCGCCTGCGGCGTCAGGTCCGCGGGATCTTCGGCGTGATCCGCGAGACGGTCGACGGCGAGTTGGGCGTGGCGACCGGCCGCAACGGCGGCGGACGTCTCCCCGGCCCGCCCTCGAACGGCCGCCCCGCGGCGAACGGTTTGTCCGGGAACGGCCGGGCGACCGACGGCCGCGGGGCGTTGCCCTGCACGGAGAAGCAGGTGCGGGCGTTGCACGCGTTCGCCCGCCGGGCCGGCGTGGAGCTCGCCGCCGAACTGGAGGATCGGTTCGGCGTCACGACCGCCGAGGTCCTCACCAAGCGGCAGGCGAGCGCCGCGATCGACGTGCTGAAGCGAAGAGCGGGCGACTGACCTTGGCCGCCGATGAGAACCCGCCCCGCCCGGGAACGGGCGGGGCGGACCTCTTCGTTTTTAGCCCCCAGGAGCGACCGCGGCGAACGGCGGGGAGGACCTCACAAAGCACGATCGCACGGGCGGAAGCGAGCGGAGCATCCCCGGCAATCTCTCCTTCACCATGACGGAGACGAACGCTCAAGAAACAACGCTCCCCGGGGCGGCCCTCCGGCCGCCCCGGAATGATTATGGAAAGGCGGAAGCCCGCTTCCTCGAGAACGGCGGGATTCCGCCGGGCGCTTCACCCCCGGCCGGTTCCCCCGTGACGTCGTTCCGGCGACCGGTGCTGGGGCGGCACGAGGCGAAACGAACGGTTCGGAGTCTCCGTTGGCGTCGGGCGCCACAGCGGGGCAAAGCCGTCGGAAGCCTTTGGAACTCCCCGCCGGGCGGCGGCCGGCAGCGGAGGACGCCGGGGCCACCAGGCTCGGCCGGATCGAGCTGATCGGGGCGCCGACGGCCCGGACCGACGCCCGCTCAGAGACGGGTCGGCTGTCGGGACTCGCCGGCCCGATCAGCGGCGGCCAAGTCCTCGCGCCATGTGGCGACGCCACGGTTTGACGCTCCTCGGAATGTACGGGGCGCCGCCGCTCAGTCCGCATGCAACAGCGGAGCCGGATTGTCGCAGGGTAGGTTGCAAATAACACCCGACACCGTTGAGATGCGATCTCAACAACGCGAGGCGAACCCCCGCCGGCCGCGTGAGCCAGCGAGCGATGCCCTTCGGGCGTGTAGCCAGCAGAGCTTGTTTCCGAACTCCCTCCTGGTTGACCCGTGCCCGCCGCTCCGCTTTCGCGCCCCGTCTCCGTTGCCCGTCGGCGTCGCCGGTCGGGGTTCACGCTGATCGAACTGCTGGTGGTGATCGCGATCATCGCGATCCTCGTCTCCCTGCTGCTGCCGGCCGTCCAGCAGGCCCGGGAGGCGGCCCGGCGGGCCCAGTGCAAGAACAACCTCAAGCAGATCGGGCTGGCCCTGCACAACTACGCCTCCACCTATCAGGAGGCGATCCCCAACAACGGCTTCCCCTACCCCAACGGCTACCCGAGCGATTTTTCGCCGCTCGCGAAGCTGCTGCCCTACCTGGATCAGGCGAACCTCGAAAACCTGGTGGACTACCGGGTTTACATGGGTCACCCCGCGATGGCCGACCTGCCGGAAGAACTGCGTGAGGCGGCGGAGAAGCCGGTCGCCACCTTCCTGTGCCCCAGCGACGGCGAAACCCCGGTACACGCCCTGACGTTGCCGGCGTCCGGCGACGCGATCCCCGTCGCCGGCAGCAATTACGCGATGAACTCCGGCAGCGGCCTGGACGGGAACTTTCACCCGGGCCGCGGGACGCCCAACGACGGGCTGTGCTGGGTGGGGGCGTCGCTGAAGTTCAACGCCGTTCGCGACGGCATGACGCACACGCTGGTTTTCACCGAAAGCACGATCGGCCCCGGGGCGAACGCCGGCCCCGCCGCGGCCACGCCGCTCCAGGACCCAATGGTCTTCCGGGCGACGTTCCCCCGAGGGACCGACCTGGAGGCGCTGGCGGCGGCGGGGGAGTCCGGCGGCGCCGCGGCGATCGAGTCCTCGATCGAGGGTTGGGACGGCAGTCGCCAGAATTATTGGTTGCGGGGCAGCGTGCCCAACGGCCCGCTGCTCAACGGCCGGTTCACGCCCAATCACGAAGTCCCGGACCTGACCTCCGGCTCCTCCAAGGTCACCGCGGCCCGCAGCTGGCACTCCGGCGGGGTGAACGCCTGCATGATGGACGGCAGCGTGCAGTTCGTCTCCGAGACGATCGATCGCGACTCCTGGCACGCGATCTGGACCCGTCGCGGCGGCGAGGTGATCGACGACGCGTTCTGATCGGCGCCGCTCGCCCGGCCCCGTCCCGGCTGGGACGGCGCTTGAGGGATCAGGGCCCGCGGGAACCGGGTGCCCGTCGAACCGTCTCTTGTTGACCGTTATTCCATGAACCACGCCGCGACCCTGCTGTTACTCGCCGCCTCGGCCGGGGCGGGGCCGTCACCCGCGTGTTCGTGCCCCGCGAACCCCGAACGCCCGACCGGACACGAACCCGCCGCATCGGCCGGCGGGTCGGTCACGCTGCCGAACGCCCGGCAGTTCGACCTGCGGTCCGCCGCCGGGCGGGTCTATCGGATTTTCGTCGTCTCCCCCTCCGGGGAGGTCGGGGCGGCCGGCTCGCCGGTCGTCTACTTCACCGACGCCAACCGCAACCTGCCGGCGCTGCTGGCGGCGGTCCGGGCCAGCACGCGCGGACCGAACGACGTGTTGCTCGTCGGCGTCGGCTATCCCGAAACCGACCGGGCGACGCATCAGACCCGCCGCACCCTCGACCTCACGCCGCCCGGCGGCGCCGCCCCCGACGGCTCGCCCAGCGGCGGGGCGGACGCCCTCCTATCGTTCATCGAAGACGACCTCAAACCGCGAATCGAGCGGGAATACCGCGTCGACCGCGACCGGCAAGCGCTGTTCGGGCACTCCTACGGCGGGCTGTTCGTCCTGCACGCGCTGCTTTCGCGGCCGGGAACGTTTCGGACCTATCTGGCCTCCAGCCCGTCGGTCTGGTGGAACGACGGGGCGATCCTGGAAGACGCGAAGACCTTCGCCGCCGCCCGGACCGGCGGG
>NZ_JBINJD010000249.1:0-4820 GCF_043951915.1 Alienimonas sp. DA493
ACCGGCATGACGTCCCGCACCCCGGGCACCTCGCGGATCGTGCGGGCGTAGTCCTCCGGCAGTTTGCTGCTGGTCGGGCAGAAGCGGTTCTCCTGAAAAACGATCAGCGTGCGGTCGGCGTCGCCGCCTTCGGTCAGGCGGTCCAGGCCCTCCTGCACGGAGGCCACGAAGCAGAACACGAACAATGCCACCGCCGCCCCGCCGGCGGTGAGGAACGTGCGCATCCCGTGCCGCCACAGACCTTTGAGGACGTAGGGGAGGAAGTGGAGCATTGGACGGTCTCTGTTCGGCGCGCGGCGCTGCGGTGAAACTTTGGTTCAAGCACCAGGCAGCGGCACGTAATTTGGATTGGGGATGAACTCACCGGTCAGCTCGCCGTGGGCGTCGACTTTCCAGCACCCGCGAATCCGGTCCGGCGGTACTGCGTCGTTTGGATTATCAATTCCGTCCATCGCGTACACGTAGCCATTAGGATTCTGCTTGGCCTCGGCCTTCGCTGCCTCATCCGGGACAGGAATGTCTGACGGTCTGGATTTTCTGAACCACATGTTCTGGCTTCTTGTATAGGAGGGGGGGGTCAGGCGATGGCGAGCGACCGGCCGTTGCGGGCACTGTCGGCCGTGTCGGTCAATTCGATCAGCTGTCCCCCGTCCAGCCGCAGCCGGCGGCCGGCGAGGGCGGCGACGGCGGGGTCGTGGGTGACCATCAGCAGGGTCATGCCCAGTTCCTCGTTCAGCCGGACGAGCAGGGTTTGAATCTGCTCGCTGGTGGCGGCGTCGAGGCTGCCGGTCGGTTCGTCGGCGACGACGAGGGTCGGGTTCATCACGATCGCCCGGGCGATGCCGACCCGCTGCTCCTGACCGCCGGAGAGCTGTTTGGGCAGGTGGTCCGCCCGGTCGGTCAGGCCGACCGCCTCCAGGGCGAGTTCGACTCGCTCCCGCCGCTCGGACCGCGACAGCGGGGCCAGCAGCGTGGGCAACTCGACGTTCTCGTAGGCCGTCAGCACCGGAACCAGGTTGTGCGTCTGGAAGATGTAGCCGAGGTGGGCGGCCCGCCAGTCGGCCAGTTTGGTGCGGGACATCGCGGTGATCTCCGTGCCGGCGACGGTGATCGTGCCGGCGTCCGGCCGATCGATGCCGGCGACGGCGTTCAGCAGCGTGCTCTTGCCGGTGCCGCTGGGGCCCATCATGGAGACGAAGTCCCCCTCGTGGACGTCCAGATCGACGCCGGCCAGCGGGGTGACGGTCTCGCCGCCCTTCTTGAACGCCTTTTTCAGGCCGCGGACTTCAACGAGCGCCATCGAGTTCTCTCAGGAATGAACGGGTGGACGGGGGGACGCGCTCCCTCCGGTCGCGGCTAAGACTCTTCGCCGGTGATTTCGATGCGGTCGCCGTCCTCCAGGCCCTCGCGGCCGGCGGCGATCAGCTTGTCGGTGGGACGGAGGCCGTCGGTCACTTCGATCAGCTCCTCCGTGCCGGCCTCGCCCAGCGTGACCGGCTGCCGCCGGGCGACGCCCTCCGCCGCGGCCAGCCACACGGCGCCGGCGTCCCCCTCGCCCTCCACCAGCCGGCGGGGGACGAGCAGGCGTTCCCGCTTCTCCTCGCCGACCGGTTCGGCGTCGGTCGGGGGGGCGAGGAAGGTCGCTTTGACCAGCATCTCCGGCCGCACGGCCGGCGGCGGGTCCTCCAGGGCGACCTTCACCTCCAGCGTGTTCTTCTGCACGTTCGCCGCGGAGGTCGCCTCCAGCACCCGGCCGGAGATCGGCTCGGACGCCGCGGCGGTCTCCACCGTCACCGGCTGACCGCGGACGATTCGGGGCACGTCCTCCAGCCGCACGTCGGCCCGCACCTGCAACATCGCCGGGTCGTACAGGCTCACCACGGCGGAGCCCTCCGGGTTGGACTGCGCCTCCTGCCCGGTGACGAACGATCCCGGCGGGGCCAGCACGGCCAGCACCCGGCCGTCGGCGGGCGCCTTCAGCGTCATGCGGTCCAGCCGCAACCGGGCGGCCTCCAGGGCGACCTCCGCCTGTCGGCGGCGGGCCTCGGCGGCCCGCACCTCGGCCACCGCGGCGGCGAGCCGGTTCGATTCCTCCACCCGCAACTCCATCTGCTCCGCGAGGGCGTCGCGGCGCCGCCGCAGGGCGTCCAACCGGTCCGGCAGGGACTCCTGCAGGCTCCGGAGTTCCGCCAGCTCGGCGGCGGTGCGGTCGGCGTCGCTTTCGGACTGCTGAAGTTGGCGATTGGAGACCGTGCCGCGGGCGCCGCGGCGGCTGTCGCGGCTCTGTTCGGCGAACCGTAGCCGGGCCTCGGCGGCGGCGATGCGGGCGGGCAGGGCCTCGACTTCGCCCCGCACCTCGGCGAAGGCGGCCTCGGCCTCCGCCAGCGCCGCCCGTCGGGCCAGCGGAGTTTCGAACACCTGCTTCGCGGCCGTTCGCTCCGCCTCCGCGGCGGCGACGGCGGCCTCGGCGAGGGACAGATCCGCTTCCGCCTTCCGCACGGCCAGTTCCGCGTCCGTGGAGACCAGACGGGCGACGACCTGCCCGGACTCCACCTCCTGCCCCGCCACGACGAGCAGTTCCTCCACGACCCCGCTGCTCAGCGCGGAGACGTAGGTCGGCGTCGGCCGCGGTTCGACCCAGCCGGCCGCCTGGAACAGCGGCGTGCCGGCCCGTCGGACCTCCGCCTGCCGGACCACCACCGGGACGACCTCCACCGGCGTCGCCGTCCGCCACAGATCGCGGGCGGCCCAGCCGGTCATCGCCAGGAACCCGCCGAGGATCAGCGCCGGCAGCAGCGTCCGGGCGACGAACCGGCCCCGGCTCTGCCGACGACGCGGCGCCTCCGTCCGCCCGGCGGGCGGGCGATCGAAGGCCAGTCGGCTGAGGTCCAGCGGCGGGTCGGCGGTCTCGGTCATCAGGCGGAACGGGGGAGGAACGAGGCGGGAACGCGGGCGGTCAATTCCGCACGTACACCTGACGGGCCAGCACGCTGAGGTTGCCGGCGTCGTCCTTCTCCGCGGTCCCGCGGACGACGACCTCGGTCAGTTCGTCCACCCCCAGCAGGGATTTTGCGTTCTCCGCGACCAGCGTGCCGTTCTCGTCGACCAGCTTCACCGTGGCGGAGTTCGCGGGCACCTTGTCCTGCTGGCAGCAGTAGTCCCAGGGCGTCGGGCAGCCCTCGTCGGCGGCGCAGTAGGGGACTTTCGGGTCGACGATCGTGAACGCCGCCAGCCCGTCGACGAACGGGGCCCGATCGCCGCCGATCAGGCCGACGACCGTCACCTCCTCGCCGTCCTCGACCGTCTCCTTCACGGCGCCGACGCCTTTGGCGCCCTCCGGCTCGGTCGGGGCGAGGTAGGCGGCGTTCTGCACCGTCGGGGCGGCGGCGTCGGTGGCGCTCACGTCGCCGTCCGGGGCGCCGCAGCCGACTGCGGCCAGCGCAATGGCGAGGGCGCCGAGGGGGGCGGATTTCTGAACGAGCTTCAACATCGAAGGTTCTCCTGTGGGGAGGGGGAGGGAGCCGCACGCGGCGGCGGGGAAACGGGGCGGCCTCCGGGCCGACCCGGGAAGGTCAGGGGACAAGGGGGTCAGATTGCTTTGAGGCTCTCCGCGATCGGGCGACGGAGGGCCTTGAGGGCCGGCGGGACGGCTCCCGCGGCGCCGAGCAGCAGGCCGACGCCGCAGCCGATCAGCAGCGTCGTGCCGTCCACCCGCAGGGCGAAGGCGCCCATCGTGAACCGCACGCTCAGCCCGTTGATCAGCAGCAGCGCCGTCGCCCCCGCCAGCAGCGAGGCGGCCGCGGCCAGCACGAGCCCCTCCTGGACGAGGCTCAGCAGCACGGCCCGGCGGCGGAACCCGATCGCCCGCAGGGCGGCGATCTCCCGCGTTCGCCCGGCGACGGCGCCGTACATCATGTTCAGCCCGGCAAACGCTCCGGCGCCGGCGACCAGCGCCACCACCGCCCACGCCAGGATCCGCACCGGTTTGTAGTGGGTCTGCATCGCGCCGTAGTAGGCGGTCTCGGGCACGGAGGTGATTTCGAGGTCCTTCCGCTGTTTGGCGAACAGGTCGACCTCGCCGGCGGAGCCGTCGGGGGCCAGGGCGAGGGCGACCAGGCCGATGTCCTGCCGCTTGAGGGCGGATTGCAGGTCAGGCAGCCGGCACCAGAGTTCCGACTCGAACGCCGACCCGCCTGCGGAGAAGGCGCCGCTGACGGTCCAGTCGCGGTTCTCGAATCGAACCGTGGAGCCGGGTTTCAAGGCGTCGGCGGACACGCCGAGCTTGGCGTGGGCCAGTCGACCCGCGAGCACCTCGCCCGGTCCCGGCCAGCGGCCGGAGGTGATCCGCACCGACTCGCGGACCAGCGGGGCGACGGGCGTGACGCCCCGCACCAGTCCCAACGACGCCGTCTCCCCGCCGCCGATGCGGGTGCCGAAATAGAGCTCCGGCGAGACGTACGACACCCCGGACCGCTGCCGGATGCCGCTGAGGCTCGCTTCGAGCACCCCGGCCGTGCGGGCGGGGACCGCGGAGTTCTCCACGTTCTCTTCCGCCCCCAGCGAGTAGACGAGCACCACGTCGGGGTCGCCGCTGACGGCCAGGGAGGTTTCTAACCCGCGGATGAACCCCACGACGACCAGCATCAACAGCACCACGGTCGCCAACGCGGCCAGCGTGAGCAGGCTGCGCGTCGGCCGCCGCGCCAGGTTGCGGATGCCGTAGTCCCACGGGAGCAGGCGAAGCGTCATGGGGCGGGTCGGAACGAATGGGGGAGTGAACGACGGGAGGGAGGGAGCCGCGGGGCGGGACTGGGCGGTCC
>NZ_JBINJD010000024.1:0-47346 GCF_043951915.1 Alienimonas sp. DA493
CGGCCGTCAACTGCCACACGGCCCAGACCAGCAACGTCGCGCCGGCCCAACTCAGCGCGTAGTACGGCACCGCCCCCTCAGTGCCCGTGAGCGCCAGCAGGCGCCCCGTCAGCCACGCGGCCGGACCGGCCTCCGAGAACGGGTCGCCGACTCGGGCTTCCAAACAGGCCACGCCCCAATCCGGATCGACGCGGTCCAGCCGGCACCGCGGCGACGCCAGCACCGCCGGCAGCACGGCGAGGGCCGCCAGCAGCGGGCGGAGCGGGTCGGCGTTCTCCAGCACGCGGAACAGCCGCTCGCCCGGCTTAGCGGCAAGCGCCAGCACCCGGGCGTCGCTGGGGCCCTCGTCCTCGGCCGATCGCGTCCCGGCGGACGCGCCGCCTGCCGGCGACGGCGGGGCGGGGGGCGCCGAGTTCGTCACCGGACCGTCCGGCTCTCTTGGGCGTGGGCGATCACGTCGGCGAGGATCTCCCGCAGCGGCATCGACGGCGCCGTGCCCAGCAGCCCCTTCAGCGCCGTGGTGTCCGGTACGCGGCGGCGGATGTCCTCGAAGTTCGGGCCGTAGGTCGCCTCGTAGGGAACGAACTCGATCTCCGAGGAACTGCCCGACAGTTCGATCACCGTCTCCGCCAGGCGCCGCATCGTGACCGGTTCGTCCGCCCCGAGGTTCCACACCCGGCCGGAGGCTTCGGGGCGCTCGACCAGGCGAAGCACGTGGTCCACCACCTCCCCGACGTGGGCGAAACAGCGTTCCTGGGAGCCGTCGTCGTAGACCTGCAACGGTTCCCCGGCCAAGGCCGCCCGCACGAAGCGGGGGATGACCATGCCGTAGGCGCCCAGCTGCCGCGGGCCGACGACGTTGAAGAACCGGCCGATGATCACCGGGAAGCCGTACTTCTGGCAGTAGGCGAGGGCGAGGAACTCGTCGATCGCCTTGCTGCACCCGTAGGCCCAGCGGGGACGGGCGGTGGGACCGAAAACGAGGTCGTCCTCCTCGGTCCAACGATCCTTCGGGTTCTTGCCGTAGACCTCGCTGGTGCTGGCCAGGAAGAACCGCTGCCCGCCGGCCGCGGCGGCCCGGAGCAGGGTTTCGGTCGGCTGGATGTTCGTCTCGATCGTGCGGGCCGGGTCGTCGGCGACGAGCTTCACCCCCACCGCGGCGGCGAGGTGGTAGATCACGTCGGTGCCGGCGGTGGCCTCCGTAACGGCCTGCGGATCGGTGATGGAGGCCCGGATCACCCGCAGCGCCGGGTGATCCTTGACGGCGGCGAGGTTGCCTTTGCGGCCAGTGCTCAGGTCGTCCAGCACGACGACCTCGTGCCCGTCGCTCAGCAATCGCTCCGTCAGGTGCGACCCGATGAAGCCCGCGCCGCCGGTGACGAGACAGCGGGACACGGCGAGACTTCCACGGGGGAGCGAACGGGGGCGGCCGCCCGGGCGGGGGCGGGCCGTCCATCAAACGAACAACGCCGGGGGACCGCAATCCCCCGGCGCTGCCGGAACCCGCACCTCACGGCGCAGACGTGTTGCCGATCGCTCGGCGATGTCGGCGGGCGCCCCGTGGGACGCCCGACTGAGGCTCAGTTGTCCTGCGACGGGACGGGCTCCAGGTCCTCGTTCAGGTCGTCCGCGGCGTCCTCGGCGGCGTCCAGTTCCGCCGGATCGATCCGACGCAGCGGGCCGTAGCCGGTGATCACCTCGCCCGGGGCCAGATCGATGCCCTCCGTGTTGAAGGAGCCGGTCGTGCCGTAGGTCGTGCCGCCGTAGGTCCCCCCGTACGCGTTCCCGTACGTGCCGTAGTAGGAGCCGTAGTTGGAGGTGTCGAAGTCGTCGAAGTCGCTGGGGAAGTCGACGTTCGGGTTAGCGGCGTCGAAGGCGTCCGGGCTGTCCAGGCCGGACGGCGGCAGCGGATCGCGGTAGGTGTTGCCGTAGCTTTGGCCGGCGGGGACGCCGGGGTCCGGCTGGGGCGTCAGCGGACCGGTGATCGCGGAGCCGCCGCAGTCGCCGGTCGGGCAGGAGTTCGGGCAGACCTGCGTCGGCACGATCCGGCAGACCTCGTAGGGCACCTGACGGGCTACGCACTTCCGCACCAGCCGGGTCACCGGGCGCTGCACGGTCCGGCAGACCGGACGGCAGACCTGCACCTGGTATTCGTAGGGCACCTCTTTCCGCACGCAGTACCGCACCTGACGGGTCCGCGGCTCCTCGACCATCCGGCAGGTCTGGATCGGGACCGTGCGGGTGCGTTCCTCCGTCACCATCCGGGTGGTGGTGACCGGCGTGCGGCAGACGCGTTGCTCCCGCACCATCCGCGTGCAGGTGTAGGGCACCTGCTCGCAGATCTCCTGCCGGACCATCCGGCAGGTGGTCACGGGAATCCGCTGCACGGTCGTCTCCGGCACGCGGCGGCAGACGGTGTAGGGCACCTGACGACGCACGACCTGCGGCACCATCGTGGTGCAGGGCACCTGACGCTGGCAGACCTGCGGCTCGTACACCGGCTTGCAGACCGTCATGCAGTGCGGGCGGAACGCCAGCCGCGGCAGGCAGCAGGGGTCGCACGGGTCCGGCGGGACGAAGCCGAGCTTCGGGGGGAGCGGCACCTGATAGCGGGCCATGCGGAACCGCGGCACCGTGTGGGTGACGGTCCGGTAGGTCGTGACCGGCCGCATCACCGTGTGGCACACCTCCCGCACGTGCGTTTCCGTCACGTTGCGGTAGGTGGTCCGCGGGACCTCCTGGATGACCGTCTCCGTCACCGGACGCATCACGACGCGGCGGACCTCGCGGGTGCGGGTCTCCGTCACGGGCCGCATCACCGTGTAGGGGCGTTCCTGCACGACGGTCTCCGTCACCGGCCGCATCACCGTGTAGGTCTGCTGGCGCTGGGAGGTCTCGAAGACCGGGCGGCGGACCGTGTAGGTCTCCTCGCGCACCTGCGGCTCGAACACGACCCGCGTGGCGGTGCGGGTTTCCGTCTCGAAGACGTTCTCCGTGACCTGCTGCGGGACGTAGCAGACCTCCCGCTCCACGACGGTGTCGTAGACGGTGCGGTAGGCGGTGGTGCGTTCGACGCGGTTCGCCGTGTAGCACGCCGGGGGCGGCGCCGCCTGCGGGCAGCAGCCGAAGCTCGTCAGCCCGCACAGCCCCGCGCTGGCGGGGGCGGGCACAAGGGAGAGGGCGGCCGCGGCGGCGGCGGCGGCGAGGGTCCGGGCGTTCATGGAAAGCTCTCGAGGGGCGGGTTCACTGGGGGAAGTCGTTGCCGCGATCGAAGTCCGCTCCCAGACGGAGCCGACGGTTCGATCGCTCACCTCCCCGGACGCCGCGTCTGTGCGAGGCCGACTCTGTCCATCCCGACCGGCAACCCGTCGTGGGGCGCCGTGCTCCTCCTGAGCGGGGCGGGTCGGCCGCGTCCTGTCTCCCACACAGTGTCCTGTGGGCGCGGGGGGGTTCGCAAAGGGAAAACGCTTCGCCCGCCAGGGTTCGGGAGAACCCCGACGCGGAGGCGGATCCCGACGAAAACTTCGCACGCGGAAGGTCGGCCGGATGGGTAAGTTGCGCCGTTCACGGCCCGCCTCATGTGGCGTTTTGGCGCGCGTCCGCAGAACCGGCGCCGGCCGCGTCCTCACGCGGGGCGTTCCCCAGCCGGCCCCCCTCGACAGCCTCTGCCGGCCGGCCCACACTCCCCCGCACCGCCCTCCCCCTTCCGCCCGCAGCGACCGAACCGCCCGTGCACGTCTTAGTCGTGAACGACGACGGGATTCACTCCCCCGGCCTCGCCGCCCTGGCGACCGCCGCCGCCAAACTGGGCGAGGTCACCGTCGTCGCCCCCGCCGTCGAACAGAGCGGCGTCGGCCTGACCATCACCTACCGCCACCCCCTCATGTATGAGGAGGTGCACCGCCGCGACGACCAGGGCCGGCGCTACCACTACGGCTACGCCGTGCACGGCAGCCCGGCGGACTGCGCCAAGCTGGGCGTGCTGGAACTCGGCCGGCAACTGCGGGGGACGCGGCCGGACCTGACGCTCTCCGGCATTAACCTCGGGGCGAACGTGGGGCACGGGGTGCTGTATTCGGGCACCGTGGCCGGGGCGATCGAGGCGGCGTTCCACGGCGTGACCAGCGTGGCCGTGAGCTGCGTCAGCCGCGACCCGGACGACTGGGCCCCGTTGGCCGACTACGCCGTGGACGTCGCCACCCGCCTGTACGAGGCCGGCCGCGAGCGCTCCGCGGAGGGGGCGGCGTTGTGGAACCTGAACCTCCCCGCCGTCGCTCCGCGGGGCCTCAAGGCGGTGCGGTGCAGCCCGACCCGCCGCGGCGACCTGCTGGAACGCCGCGACAGCCCGGAGGGCCGCCCCTACTACTGGACCGGCATGGATCCGGCGACCGCCGGCGACCCCGCCCCGGACACCGACGCCGGCGCCGTCGCCGCCGGCTACGCGGCCCTGACCCCGCTGCGATACGATCTGACCGAGCCCGCCGGCTTCGCCGAACTGCGGGACCTCGACCTGCCCCTCGACTGACCCCGGCCCCGCCGCCATGCCCGCCGCCCGCTCCCTCCTCATCCTGTGCCTGACGGCGGGTCTCGCGGCGTCGGGGGGCTGCAAAGAGAAGGACGAAATCCCGCCGGAGGTCGACGCGGCCCTGAATCAAAACGGTCCGGCAGACGCCCCCGCCCCGCCGGCGGAGAAGAAGACCGGCATCGTCGGCCGCAAAACGATTGAGGTGCTGGACGCCCCCGCCGTCATCGCCGCCGGCACCCACACGATTTCCCAGGACAAGATCGGCGAGGGCGACCCGATGGGGAACGTCGAATACGGCGGTCCGATCACCGGCCCGCTGAACGCCCTCGGCGGCGCCACCGGCTTCGTCGGCCGCCTGCCGATGCACCAGTGGGTGCAGGGCGAGTACGCCCTGAAGGGCCGCTACCCAACCTACGAGGAGTTCACCGCCTTCCTCCAGAAGAACAAGCAATACGCCATGCCGATGCCCCGGCTGTCGCAGCGGTACGGCTACGACGAGACCCGCGGGGCGGTGGTGCTGCTCGACGTGGTCGGCGGCATCCCGGACGAGGGCGGCTCCCTCGACATGGACGGCGACCGCCTGCTGCCTCAGACCGAGGACTGAACCGCCGCGGCCCCGCCGGGCCGGCCGGACGCACGGTCGTAACGGTTCTGCGCGTCGGAGCGAATCGCATCGGATCGCCGCGGCGAATCCGCCGATGGGCGCCGGTATGACCCGTCACGCCGCCCGCACGCCCGCCGACTTCCGAACCGCCTCCGGGAGACTGCAATTCGCCGTCGTGCGCGGCGCCTGCCTGACGGCGTTGCTGCTCGGGACCCGCACGGCCGTCGCGGCGCCGCCCCCGGCGCCGGCGGCGAGCGGCGGTCCGACGATCCGCATGTGCTCGGCCGTTCGGGAGGGCGCGACGTGCGTCGACGTCGAAATGTCTCCCCGGCGCCCGTTCGCGCTCGGGCGCCGAGCGGCGTCGGACGGGGCGGATCTGCCGCCCGGCCCGGCGGCGTGGCTCGCCCGCGGCCAGTTCTTCAACGACGGCGGCCGCCGCATCTTCTTCCGCCGCGAGGGACGGGGGCCGACGTTGTTGGTCCTGCACGGCTTTCCCACCTCCTCTTACGACTACGCCGCGATCTGGCCGGCCCTGACGGCCCGGTTCGACGTGATCGCCGTCGACCTGCTGGGCTCGGGGTTCTCCGACAAGCCGTTCCCCTACGATTATTCCGTCTTCGAACAGGCGGACATCCTGGTGCGGCTGACGGCGGCCCTGGGCGTCGCCCGCACCCACGTGCTGGCTCACGATTACGGCGGCACCGTGGCCCAGGAAGTGTTAGCCCGCTCCAACGCCGGGACGTCCCCGCTGTGCGTGCAGTCCGCGACGTTCCTCAACGGCGGGCTGTTCGTCGACGCCCAGAATCTGACCCCGGTCCATTATCTTCTCGACTCGCCGCTCGGCGTTCCCGTGGGGGCGCTGACCTGCGAGCCGGTGTTCAAATGCATCACCAACAGTTTTGCGGGCGACGCCGGCCGGAACGGCGTCGTCGATTTGGAAGCTTGGTGGGCGATCCTCAATTACAACCGCGGCAAGCGGGTGATGCACGGGATCATTCAATATCTGGACGAGCGGAAACGGTACGAGGAGCGCTGGACGGCGGCGCTGGCCTGCGCCCCCTGCCCCGTGGCGTATATCTACGGAGCCGAGGACGGCGTCTCCGGGGACTCGATCGCCCGGCGGTTCGCCGAGGTGGTCCCGAACGCCCCCGTGGTGCGGCTGTGCGGTCTGGATCACTACCCGCACGCCGAGGCGGCCGGCCGCACGGCCGGCGTCTTTCACGCCCTGCACGACCGCTTCGGCACGCCGTCGGCGGGGGCGCCGCCTTCGGCGGACCGCGGAGCCGTTCCGCCGCCGCCCGCCCCCCGTTGACGACCGCTCACTCCCACTCGATCGTCGCCGGAGGCTTGCTGCTCACGTCGTAGACGACCCGGTTCACCCCGCGAACGCTGTTGATAATCCGCGTGGCGATCCGGCCCAGCACATCGTGCGGGAGGGGGTACCAGTCGGCGGTCATATAGTCGTCCGTTTTGACCGCCCGCACGCAAATCGTGTCCTCGTAGGTGCGGCCGTCGCCCATCACGCCGACGGACTGCACCGGCAGCAGCACCGCGAAGGCCTGCCGGACGTCCCGGTACAGCCCGGCGGCCCGCAGTTCTTCAATGACGATCGCGTCCGCGGCCCGCAGCGTGGTCAGCTTCTCGGCCGTCACCTCGCCCAGACACCGCACCGCCAACCCGGGGCCGGGGAACGGGTGCCGCCAGACGAGGTCCTCCGGCAAGCCTAATTCCAGCCCCATCGCCCGCACCTCGTCTTTAAAGAGGTTGCGGAGCGGTTCGATCAGTTCGAACCCCAACTCCTCCGGCAGCCCGCCGACGTTGTGGTGCGATTTAATCGTCGCGGCCGGGCCGTCCGGGTTGGCGCCGCTTTCGATCACGTCGGGATATAAAGTGCCCTGGGCGAGGAACCTGGCGTTGGGGATGCTCTCCGCCTCGCGTTTGAAGGCGTCGATAAACTCCCGACCGATAATTTTGCGCTTCTGCTGCGGGTCGGTCACGCCGGCGAGGGCGCCGAGGAACTGGCTGCGGGCGTCGCAGACGTGCAGGTCGGTTTTGAAGTGGTCGCCGAACTCCGTGCGGACCTGCTCCGCCTCGCCCTGCCGGAGCAGACCGTTGTCGACGAAGATGCAGGAGAGTTGGTCGCCGATCGCCTGATACAGCAGCGCCGCGACGACGGAGGAGTCCACCCCGCCGCTGAGCCCGCAGATCACCCGGGCGTCGCCGACCGTCTCGCGGACGCCGGCGATCTCCTCGTCGATGAGGCGGCCGATCTCCCACGTGCCCCGGCAGCCGCACACGGCGGTGACGAAGTTCGCCAGCAGCCGACCGCCGTGCTCGGTGTGGGTGACCTCGGGATGGAATTGCAGCCCGTAGACCGGGCGATCGCGGTGTTTGACGGCGGCGGCGGGGCAGGTGGCGGTGGTCGCCAGCGAGGCGAACGCCTCGCTGAGGCCCTCCACCTGGTCGCCGTGGCTCATCCAGACGGTCGTTTCGCTGGGCAGGCCGTCCAGCAGCGGGTCGGAGGGCTCGGCGAGCCGCAGCGCGGTGCGACCGAACTCCCGGTCGACGCCGGGCTTCACGTCGCAGCCCATCGCCCGGGCCAGCACCTGCATGCCGTAGCAGATGCCCAGCACGGGCACGCCCAACTCGAAGATCTCCGGGTCCGGCTGGGGGGCGCCCTCGGCGTACACGCTGGCCGGGCCGCCGGAGAGGATCAGCCCCTTCGGCGCCAGTTCCCGCACGCGGTCGGCCGAGAGGTCCGGGCGGACGATCTCGCAGAACACGTTCTGCTCGCGGACCCGCCGGGCGATCAGTTGGGCGGTTTGGGAGCCGAAATCGAACACCAGCACGCGGTCTTCGCCGGCCGCTCCGTCCTGCGACGGGGAGAGCGCCGGGGCGAGCGGATCGAGCCCCGATCCAGGGGCGGCGGGGGAGACGGTGCTGGACATCGACCGGTCTGGAAGAAACGAGGGGCCCGTCCGGGTCGGCGGCGGGGAATCCGGCAGTGTAACGCCGTTCCGCCCGATCTGTAGGGCCGGACCGCCCCGCGGGCCGCAGCCGGCGCCCTCAGCCCAGCAGGATCGTTCCGACCCGCCGCCCCGCCCAAACCAGCGCCAGCCCGCCCAGCACGTTCGCCCCCACCTGCAGCAGGGCGACCGGCAGGCGCTCGCCGCGCACCAGAGCGACGGCCTCCTGCCCGAAGGAGGAGAAGGTCGTCAGCCCGCCGAGGAACCCGGTGACGATCAACCCCCGCATCGCCGGGGAGAGGCGGCCGCGGTCCGCGGCGGCGTACATCGCCAGGCCGATCAGGAAGCAGCCGGCCAGATTCACCGCCAGCGTGCCCAGCCAGGGGTGCGTCGGGAACCGCTCCGCCGCCGCCCGGCTCACCAGATACCGGCAGACGGCCCCCGCGGCCCCGCCGACGGCGACCGCGGCGATCAGCCAGACGCCCGGCGTCGCCGCGGCGTCGGCGGGCGGGGGCGCGGCGTCGGCGGCCGCCGTCGCGGGGCTCGTCACGGGGCGTCGGCGATCTTCCAAAGCGTTGCGTCGGAGCGGAAGTAGGCCGCGTTGCCGGCGGCGGCCGGGCTCGCCCACATCCCCTGCTCGCCCAGTTCGTTCGTCGCCAGAACCTTCGGGGCGCCCTCCTCGTCGAAGCCGACGACGACGACCGCCCCCTCGGAGTTCGGGCAGAGCAGCCGGACGTTCTCGCCGGAGCCGACGGCCACCGGCGTCGCCCAGTACTTCCCGTCCAGCCGGGCCTTGCCGATCTCCTCGCCGACGGCGAGGTCCGCGACGGAGAGGATGCCCCCCTGCGTGAGCGTCGCCACCAGCGTGCCCGCGGCCGACCGCACCACGACCGGCGAGGCGTAGGTCGGCCGCAACCGGCCGTTCTGCCAGTCCAACTTGACCGCGTCGGAGCCGACGACCGGCTTCAGGGCGGCGATGCCGTCGGAGACGACGAGAACGCGGTCGCCCTCCTCCATGTCCAACGCGACGGCGGGGGAGACGACGGTGCTGGCCCCGTCGCCCCACTCCCAGGCGATCTCGCCGGTCGCCGGGTCGATCGCCTGCAGGCCGTAGCTGCCCTGGCAGAGGGCTAGGTCGCCCTCGTTGCGGAACTCCGAGCCGGCCGGCAGCAGAACCGGGCTGCTCCAGTTCGCCTTGTTCGGCCGATCGAGAACCCAGCGGGAGGCGCCGGTCGCCGGGTCGAGGCCGAACAGTTTGCTCTCGGCGTCGTTCTCCGCCATCACGATCAGCGTGCGGGAGCCGTCCGCGGCGGCGGTCAGCAGCGGGGAGGAGCTCATCCCCAGGCTGTTCGAGACGTTCGGGTAGTCGGCGGTCAGCCCGCGGTACCAAACGACGTCCCCCTCGGCGGTCAGGCAGACGACGTCGTTGCTGCTGAACTGGGCGAAGACGAACTCGCCGTCGGTGGCGGGGGTCGCGGTGGCGACCCGCATATCCGGTTCGTAGGTGGCGGTGCGGCCCGTCGCCCGGAAGCGGCGGTCCCACAGCTTGGCGCCGGTCGCGTCGTCGAAGGCGAGCACGTGCAGCACGTCCGAGTCGTAGCCGCTGTCGGCGGTGAGGAAGACCCGCCCCGCGGCGACCGCCGGTCCGCTGAAGCCCCCGCCGGGCAAGTCGGCGGCCCAGGCGACGTTCGTGCCGGCGCCGTCGAAGGTCGTCGGCACCGCGGCCGTCGGGCGAGCCCCGGGGCCGAGGAAGCCCCGCCACTCGGCGTCGTCCGCCGGGCCGGCGGCGAGGGCGGCGAGAATCAGCAGCGGCGTCATTCGGTCGCTCCGACTTCGGACGCGGGTTCGGGTTCGCGGAGGGCGGCGCCGGTGGGGTCGGTCACGCGGAACTGCAACTGGTAGGCCTGGGCCCAGCTCTCCTTCTGTTCGTTCTGGAGCAGCTTGACCATCAGCAGGTTGCGGCCGGCGTTCACCTCGCCGGGGATCACGTATTGATCCATCTTCGTGCCGCGGTGGTACTCCTGCCGGGCGAACAGCAGTTCGCCGTTGAGGTACAGCTTGAAGGCGTTCGGCGTGCCGAGGCGGAACGTTACCGGGCCGGCGGCGGGGGCGTCGTACTCCCGGGCCAGCATCACGGCGGAGCCCTTCCAGTTGGTCAGGTCGCCGGCGATGTCGAGGGCGCCGAAGTCCTCGTCGGTCGTCAGCGGTTGCCAGGCGACCGCACCGTCGGCGTCGGGGTGTTCGGAGGGGTAGGTCGCGCCCGAATCGAACCGGCTGGGCGTCTCCTCCGGCGGAAGGGTGCGGTCCCAGCCGACGCCGCCGCGGTGGTCGAAGGGGCCGACGAGCTGCCAGTCCGTCAGAAAGCCGAACTGCCGTTGCAGGTCGACCGGCTCTCCGGCCTCTTCCAGCTTCCCGGCGAGGGTCTCCACCTGGTCACGGTCCAGCGTGCGATCCAGTAGCGCCCGCAACTCGGCGGCGGGGGCGTCGTCCCCCAGGGCGGCCAGCCGGGAGGCGACGGCGGCACGGCGGACGGGCGGGGCGGCGCTGCTCAGCCCGCGGTCGGCGAGGTAGCGGACGGCGGCCTCCGGGGCGCGGTCCTGCAGCAGATCGAACGCCAACGCGGCGGCGTCCGGGTGCGGGTTCTTCGCGGTCAGCACGCCCGTCAGCGCCGGCGCCAGTTCGGCGGGGGGCAGGTCGTCCGCGACGGCCTGCACTGTCCCGGCGAGCAGGTTGCGGCCGACCGGCCCGGCGTCGTGGAAGGCGGCGAACAGCGCCGGCAGGCGGTCGGCCGGGGCGTCGTTCAAGCGGGACAGGGCCTCGGCGGCCTCCGCCGCGCCCTCCCCTTTCGGCCCCACGGCGACGACGGCGGCGAGATCCGACTCAAACCCAGCCTCGATCCCGGCCGGCGCCGGGGCGACCCCGACGGACAGCAGGGTCAAAACCGCAACGGTAACGCAACCCCGCATTCGGACTGGACCGGCGGGTCCGCTCGGTGCGATAGATGTTGCCACAGGGTTCGCTCGACGGAGGACGGAGCCGAATCAGCCGATATTACCGGGGGCCTCCGCCGCCCGGAACCGTCCGCCGCCCGCCGCCCCGGCGGGCGTCCCCGTCCCGGGCCGACCCCCTGCGAAGGATCGCTCCCGTGTTCGCCCGCCTCGTCCGTCGCCAGCCGCTCACCGCCTTTTGCGCGGCGGCGGTCTGCTGCGCGGCGGCGGTCGGCGGCGGGGCGCACGCCGACGACCTGTGCACCCACGACGCGGGCGGCGGACCTCTCCAGCAACCCGGGCTGAACTGCCCCTACTGCGCCGCGGACGACGACGTCTGGCGCTGGCGCCTGCTGCCCTCCTCCCTGCTGTTCAAGCCGTACGTCGCCGGCGTGAAGGCCGCCCGGATGGCCGGCGTGATCAACCACGTCGAGGGCGGCCGGATGGGCGAGACGACCCTGGACGGCTCCCTCGGCGCCCGCATCGGCGTCGTGCGGTTCGGGCAGGACGGCCCGGACGGCGACGGCTGGCAACTCGACATCGAGGCCGCCGCCTTCCCCCGGCTCAACGCCGACGAGGAGATGGACGTCGACGCCACCGACTTTCGGGCCGGCGTGCCCCTCTCCTATCGCAGCGGGGGGACGGCGTTCACCTTCGGGTACGACCACATCAGCACCCATGTCGGCGACGAGTTCCTCGTCCGCAATCCGACCTTCGAGCGGGTGAACTACTCCCGCGACGCCCTGCTGTTCGGCGTGCGGCAGGACCTCTCCCCCGAACTGACCGCCTACGCCGAGGCGGCGTACGCCTTCTATCGGGACGGCGGTTCCGCACCGTGGGCCCTCCAGTTCGGGGCGGAGTACTTCGACGAGATCAGCCCGGGAACCGGCGGCCCCGTCGCCGCCGCCAACGTCCAGCTGCGGGAGGAGTACGACTTCGCCGGCCGCTTCATCACGGTCGTCGGCTGGCAGTTCCGCGAACCGGAGACCGGCCGCCTGCTCCGCTTCGCCGCCCAGTACGACGCCGGCAAGAGCCCCTACTACGAACTGTTCGGCGAGAACGAAACCGCGATCGGCCTCGGCGTGTTCTACGACTACTGAGAACGGCCCTGACCGCCCTCATTCCCGCACGAACACGACCTGCCCGCAGCGGTCGAGCGGGTTGGACCGCGTGCGGCGCTGCCGACGGAGGCCGCGGGCGGTTGCCCGTTCCGTCAGGCGGTCCGCGGAGACGCAGGGCCCCGGGTCCAGCGCCGCGACGCCGCCGGGCCGCAACACGCGGGCAGTTTCGTCCAGGCAGGCGTTCAGGTCGCCGCCGGTGAGGTGATGGCCGATCACCCCGCTGCTGTTCACCAGGTCGAGGGAGCCGTCGGCCAGCGGGGCGCCGTCGGCGTCCGTCAGCGGACCGACGGCGCTGCCCTCCACGAACCGCACCGTGCAGCGGCCCGTGCGGTTCGGGTACTGCCGGCGGCGGGCGACGGCGACCAGGGGGGCGGCGAACTCCACCCCCGTCACCTCGGAGCCGTCGGGCAGGCAGTAGGCCAGCACGGCCGTGCTGCCGCCCGTCCCGCAGCCCAGATCGACCGCCCGCAGCGGCCCGCCGTCCGGCCGGGCGACCGGCAGCAGGCCGTCCAGGGACGCGGGAATCGTCCGCCAATTTGCCCAGGCCTGACGGCCGTTGATCGCATCGAATTCCTCGGCGGACATCGCCGCGTAGGCCGCCTCGACCCGGACGGGGTCCGCGGAGCGAAAGTCCACGCCGCGGGCCCGCAGCGCCCGTTCCGTCCGCCACTGCCGCCACACGACCGCGAGGAGGTTCCCCGGCCCGGCGCCCTTCACCTCCCCCGGCGGGCAGCGGAGCAAGCCGTCGGAGGCCTCGGCGGCGGCGGTGCGAAGGGCGGAGGCGCTCATGCGGCGGGTTGAAAGCGATCGGCGAGCCGGGAGTGTAGATTCCCCGCTGACGCCCGTCGCCTGCCCGCGGCACGGACGCCCCCGTCCCCCGCCCCGTCCCCGACTGTGTCGCCGCCCGTCCCCCCCGTCGTCCCGACCGTGCATCTCGTCGGGGCCGGACCGGGCGACGCCGGTCTGCTGACCCGCCGGGGCGAGGAGTTGCTCCGGGCCGCGGAGGTCGTGCTGGCGGACGCCCTCGTCGGCCCCGGCGTGCTGGCGCTGGCGAACCCCGCGGCGGAGATCGTCACCCGCACGCACTCCCCGGCCGACGCCCCCGGCGCCCGGGAGACGAACCAGCGGGCCCTGATCGCCCGCATGATCGCCGAGGCCCAAGCCGGGCGGCGGGTGGTGCGGCTGAAGGGCGGGGACCCGTCGATCTTCGGCCGCGGAACCGAGGAGGCCGACGCCCTGCTGGCCGCCGGCGTGCCGGTGGAGGTCGTGCCGGGGGTGACGGCGGCGATCGCGGCGTCCGGGCTCTCCGGCATCCCGCTGACGCACCGCGACCGGGCCGGCGCCGTCTGCTTCGTCACCGGCCACGACGCCGGCCGCCGCAGGGAGCGGATCGACTGGCGCGCCCTCGCCGCCTTCCCCGGCACGCGGGTGTTCTACATGGGCCGCCGCCGGCTCGGCCGCATCGCCGCCTCGTTGACGGAGCACGGCCTGGACCCGGCCACGCCCGCGGCGGTCGTGTCCCAGGCCGCCACGCCGCGGCAACGCACGGTCTGCGGAACGGTGGGAACGATCGCCGCCGAGTGCGACGCCGTCGCCCTGCCCGGGCCGGCGATCCTGCTGGTCGGCGCCGCCGCGACGGCCCCCGGCGCCCGCGGCTGGTGGGAACGCCGCCCGCTGGCCGGCCGCACCGTCGCCTGCGTGGGGTCGGAGGGAACCGCCGCGCCGCGGGACGCCCTGCGATCGAAGGGGGCGGACTCGGTCGAGGTCACGCTGCTCCGCATCGAGCCGGAACCGGGCCGCACGCCGGCCGAAGCGCAGGCGCTGCTGTCGGAGGCGGACTGGGTCGCGTTCACCTCGAAGAACGGCGTGACGCATTTCCTCGAAGACGTGCCGGACAGCCGCGGTTTGGCGGGGGTGAAGCTCGCCGCGGTCGGGCCGAGCACCGCGGAGGCGCTGCGGGACTACCGCGTGCGGGCGGATCTCGTGCCGGAGGAGTTCCACGCCGAGGCCCTCGCCGACGCCCTCGCCCCGCACGTGAAGGGCCGGCGAGTCCTGTGGCCGACCTGCCCGGAGGCGAAACCGACGCTCGCCGACCGGCTGACCGCCGCCGGGGCGGCGGTGCGGCGGGTGCACGTCTACCGGCAGGAACCGGCGACGGCGCTGCCGGCGGACGCCGCCGCCCTGTTGGACGCGGGGCGGCTGGACTGGGCGCTGATCGCCAGCGGGAACCTCGCCCGGACGTTTGCGGAGCTGACGGAGCGGTCCCCCGGCCGGGAGCGGTTGCAGGTCGCCGCGATCAGCGAGAACGTCGCCGCGGCCTGCCGCGACGCCGGCCTGCCCGTCGCCGCCGTCGCCGCGGAGGCGACCTGGGACGGCTTGGTGGAGGCGGTTTGCGAGGCGGAAGCGACCGGGTAGCGGCCGGTGTGCGGTTTCGCACGCGGCGTTTCGTCCCCCCGCGCGCCGAGGTTCGCCTTGACCGCCCGGGGCCTGTTGATTGAACGTCCGCGGCAAGCACGACACCGGGCCGGCGTCCCGCCGACCCTCCCCCCGGCACGGACGCCGCCATGCACGCCCCCCCCGCGGTTCCCCCCGCCGCGTCGCCCTCCCTCAAAACCCGGCTGAGCCGCTGGGCGGCGGGCCTGTTCATCGGCGGCTACCTCAGCGTGCTGGGCGCCGGCGTGGCCGCCCACGCGTTGGAGTTCAATCAGGGCGCCCACCCCCTGATGTACTACATCGTCTGGGACATGTTCTGCGGCTGGAGCGCCCAGAGCTACCGCACCCACGTGATCGCCGAGGGCGAGAGCGGGACCTGGTACGAGGTCGGCACGGGCCCCTGGGAGGAGTCCCGCCCCTTCCGCCCGTACGGCGACTTGGCCCGCATTCATTACGACGTGAACGCCACCCACAGCGCCCGGGCGGCGTTGAACGTCCTGCGGCACACCTCCCACGAGCCGATCGTCCGCATCGCGTTGGTGGAGGAAGTCTGGGCGAAGAAATTCAATCTGCCGGAGCCGCACTGGTCCGAACGTTGGAACGTGCCGAAGGACCCGGCGAGTTACTACGCCGTGCGGCACGTGCTCTCGGCGGATGGGCAGTTGCTCGGGTCGCGGCCGGGTTGGGCGACGGAGGTGGTCCAGCGGCACGTGCAGGACCGCGAGAAAATCCGGCGGCTCTCCGCCCGCGCCGCCCCAATGCTGGCCGGCTCCGGCCGGACCACGCACGCCGGACCGGCGGTCGAGCGCCGCGGCGCGACGGGGGTCGTCCCCGCCGGACACTTCTCGACGTTCGCCGACTGATCCGCCCCCGGCCCGACCCGGTCCGCCCCCCGCACGCCCCGCCCCCGACCCCGCCATGTCCCCCGCCGAATCGGTTCCCGCCCCGTCGGAAGCGTCCGACGGCCCCTCGTTCGCTGAATTGAAGCGCTCGGTCGGGCGGTTCTTTTTCGCCGAGGAGGTTCCTTACGGCCCCGCGGCGGTGCGGATCGCCCTCGCCGTGCCGATCCTGCACGACGCGATCAAACGTTGGCCGCACGCCCGGGAGCTGTACTCGGCGGACGGCGCCCCCGCGGCCCTGTGGCACACCTACGGCCTGCCGAACGCCGTCCCGGAGCTGCCCGGCTGGGCGGCGGTGGGGCTGTATTCGCTGTATTTCTTCGCCCTGGTCGCGGCGCTGGTCGGTTGGAAGGCGCGGACGAGCTGCGCCCTCGCCGCGGCGGGGTGCTTTTATTTCGGCTCCCTGGACGCGACGGGCACGCTGAATAAATATCTCGTCGTCGCCACGCACCTGTTCGTCTTATTGAGCCTGAGTGGCTGCGGCGCCGTCTGGAGCGTCGACGCCCGCCTCGCCCGCCGGGCCGCCGAGGCCCGCGGCGCGACCTGGACGCCGGAGCGGGCCCCCGCCTGGCCCCGCCGGCTCATGCAGTTCCTGATCGCGATCGTGTACTTCGGGGCGGCGTTCACCAAAATCCATATGCCGGAGTTCTTTAACGCCGAGCAGATGACCTATTGGATGGTCACGAACGTCAACGGCGTGCACCCGCTCGGCCCGCTGCTGGCGGTCAACCCGGTCCTGTTGCAGATCGGCGCCTACTCGACCTGCCTGTGGGAGATCACCTTCCTGATGATGGCCTGGCGGGGCTGGGGCCGCCGGATCTGGCTGACGTTGGGCGCGTCGTTCCACTTTATGACGACGCTCTCCCTGGGCCTGTTTATTTTCCCGCTGGTGAGCGTCGCCGCCTACTGGGCCTTTTTGAACGAGCGGGACGTGGCCGCGTTCCGCCGGCGGTGGGCGTGGTTATGCGAGACCGTGCGAACGAAGCGGCCGGGGCTGGCGAACGCGCTGCGGTCGCTGTGGCCGCCGCGGGTCGCCCTGCCGGCGGTTCCCGCACCGGCGACGCGGTGGGGGTACCTCGTCGCGGCCCCGCTGGTCGCGGTTCTCGGGATGGGGGCCGAATATCAGCTGGACCCGTACGGGGAGCGCGGCGCCGACGGACCGCTGCCGCTCAAGGAAGTCGATCCGGCGCTGGTGCGGTCGATGACCGGCCCGCACCGCCCGCCCCGCCCCGCGGACCTGCTGTGGGACTTCGACCTCGGCCGCCGCCTGATCGGCGGGCACCTGATCGGCCGCAGCGATGAGTTCGACTGCTCCGGGACGATTCTGGCCCAGGCGTGGCTCTCCCCGCCGCACGACGACGTGGTGCTCGAATGCGTGCTGCACCACGCCGACGGCCCGGACGGCTCCGGCCCGGCGATCGCCCGGCAGAACGCTGTGCTGCCCCGTGAACAGGCCCGGCACACCTTCGACTGGACGGTGGACGAGTGCCTGATGCCGGGGCCCTACCGCATGACGTTGAAGATCGACGGCGTGCCCGTGGCGCACGAGTTCTTCTCGATCGCCGCCCCCTGACCGCCCCCCGCTCGCCTCGCCCCCCGGTCGTACCGACTCCCATTCGTCCCGCCCCCGGCCGGCACGCCGCCGACTTGCTCCCGCCGTCCGGCGGTCGTCGCTGACGCCCGCCGGGTGTGGTAGGTTGGGCCTGTTCGGGGCCGCGGTTCGTCCCGGTCGCTCGCTTCCCCCCGCCCGGCGCCCGCTTCCGTGTGGCTCGTGTCCTATTTGCAGCCCCTGTGGATTGCGTTCGGTCTGGCGACCGTGGTCTTCGCCGGGTGGGCGGTGATCAGCGGGAAGGCGAAGTTCCTGGCGGTGGCGGGGGTCTGCCTGCTGTTGGGCGCCGCGGCGTTCGGGGCGGATTGGTACATCGTCACCGAGGCGGAGAAGGTCGAAGCCCTCATTGACGAACTCGCCGACGCCGCGGTCGCCGGCGATGCGGAGCAGGTGCTCAGCTACTTCTCCCCGACCGCGGTCATCCCCCGGACCACGGTGGCCTTTGGGCTGAACCTCGTCACCATCGAGGACGACCTGCGGCTGACCGACCGCAGCACGACCGTCACCGCGAACGACACCCAGGCCGTCTCCGACTTCCGGGCCAACGGCACCGTCCGCGTGCCGCAGCTCGGCGGCGCCGGCAAGCATTTCCCTACCAAATGGCAATTGGTCTGGCGCAAGGAAGCCGGCGAGTGGAAGATCACCGAGGTCCGCCGCTTCAACCCGATCACCGACGAGCCGATCGACCTGCTGGCCCGCATGTAGCCCGCGGCCGCGGCTCCTCCCCGGGGACGGGCCGGGGGCGGGTCAGGGACCGAACTGGGCCCGTTGGCTGTAAAGCACCGTCGTATCGACGGACCCGCCGGCGCTGATCTGCACGCGGTTGATCCGCACCGCCCCGGAGGAGCTGAAGCCCGGCTGCGTCCCCACCCAGGCCGGTCGGTAAGCCTCCCGCGAAACCGGCTGCGGCAGCTTATAGGCCAGGTGCGGGGGAACGTGGTGCGAGAAGTAGCTCGGTCGGCTCATCCAGCGGTCGGCCCCCCGGGCGCCGTTCGTCAAGGCTCCGCCCAGCAGCGCGACCGCAAACGCGGCCCAGAGCAGGCGGCGAAGGAACGCGGCGCGATCGTCGGCGTGCTGCGGGGCGGTCTGCGGCGAAGTCATGGCGGAGCGGCGGGATGATGCGAAACGACAACGTCCTTGGCCCCCGATGAGGCGTTCCGGCAACGCCGGGCGGCCTGCGGGGGCGGTTGGGGACGCGATTCCCCTTCAACGCGAACCGCGTGCCGAAGTGTGATCAATGATTCCCGACGACCACCCGTGCCCGCAGCGGACGGTGGTCGGAGCCGACATTCGGCCCCGCCTCCAAAGACGTGACGTACGCCCCGCCGCCGGCGAGGACATGATCGATCGGCAGGGCGAACAGTGGGTGTTGGGCCTGCCAACTGACCGGCGACCGCCCCCCGCCGCGGGGGTCGCTCAGAGCCGCGTCGTCCAATAAATCGGCGAAGTACGGGCTCCACGGCGTGCAGTTCAGATCGCCGCAGACGGCGACCGGCCCGTCGGTCGCCGCGACTTGCTGCGCGATCTCCGTCATCTGCCGGTTCCGTTGAGCGGCGTTCTCCGCCCCGATCGGCGGCAGGGTGTGCACGTTGAACAGGACGAGGTTCGACTCTCGAAGCGGAACCGTCGCCCGGATCATCGGCACGCCCTCTAGGTCGATCGTCTCGAACGTCGCGGAAAATCGACTATAGATCGCTATGCCAAAGTTATCCGATCGCGGCACGACCAGTCGGTTGGGGTAACGCTCGTGCAGCGGGGCGAGGTCCGCGGCCCAGCGGGCGTCGATCTCCTGGAGGCATACGACCTCCGGGTCCTTCTCCTCCAGATAGGTCAGCAGCGGGGCGGCGTCCGCATTGCGGGTCAGCACGTTCGCCGAAACGATCGTCACCTGCCCGATCGGCTTATCAAATCGCAAGGTCAGTAGCGGCCCGCCGTACAGGAGAGCCGCGACGCCGCACAGCGCCAGCGGCCGCCACTGCCGGGCGCACAGCAGCACGAGTCCGACCGCCCCCGTTGCCAGCAGCCATTGGAAGCGAAAGTGCGTGAACAGCTCCGCGAACCACCACCAGCGGCCGGCCAGTCCGATCAGCCAGGGGACGAACGGCAGCGCCGCGAGGGCCCACCACAGGCGGGAGCGCCGCCGCCGCTCCGCCGAACCGGTCGACGGCCGGGCGGGCGGTTCGTCCACGTCAGATCGACTCCGGCTTCGCCTCGGCGGTGGTGAAGTCGCACCGACAGGCGAGCTTGCCGTCGACGGACACCTTGCCGATTAAATACACCGCCCCCGGCAGCCGGTCCGTGATCTTGACCTCAATTTCGCAAGTCTCGCCGGGACGGATCATGCGCTTGAACTTCACCCCGTCGGTGCGGGCGATCACCGGCAAACCGCCGCCGCCCTGGCCCAGCGCGGCGATCAGCACGGCGCCGGCCTGATAGCACATCTCCAATTGAATCACCCCCGGCAGCAGCGGAGCGCCGGGATAATGCCCCTCGAACAGCGGCAGGTCCGGGGCGACGAACGCCTGGGCCGTCAGCGTCTCGCCGGCGACCTCCGCGGCGTCCAGCCATAAAAAGGGGGGGCGGTGCGGGATCAATTCCATGATCCGCTCTTGCGACAGGGCCGTCATGCGGAGGCTCCTTCCCGGTTCGCGAGGAACTCGTCCACCTTGGAGCCGACGATCACCCCGTAGTTCACGGCGCCCAGCCAGCCGGACATGATGATCCCCACGCTGCCGGCGTGCCACAGGCCGGGGACCTGCTCGGGCAGTTCCTCGCTGACCTTCAGCCCCTCGAACTTCGTCCCGAAGCTCGCGCCCATCTGGTGCTTGGTGTAATGCTCGAAGGTGCGGGGCGTGCTGACCTCGACGTGATCCAGCTTGGCGCGGATGTCCGGAATATAGTTCTGCTCCAGACATTGGAGCGTCGTCTCGGCGAGGTCGGCTTTGTCCGCCTCGTACTGCTCCTCGGGCAGGTTCGCCCAGTCCTCGTAATTGGCGTTCGTGCTGGAGACGATCAACCAACGGTCGCTGCCGGGCCGGGTCTCCGGGTAATAAAAACTAAAGGTCCGGCTGCTGACGTCCTTGGAGAGCATCGCCTCCGCGTCGAAGCCGCTGTGCTCCGAGTGGAACAGCAGATCGCCCAGGTCCGGGTCGAAGCCCTCGCCGGGCTTCAGCGCCATATAGACCTGACAGGAGGAGTTGTTGAGGCGAACGGCCTTCGCCTCCCTGACGTACTCCTCGTCCAGCTTCTCCTCGCCGACAAGCTTTAACACGGTGCTTTTCAGGTTGGCGTTGGAGAGCACCGCGTCGCAGCCGATGCGGCGGCCGTTGACGACCACGCCGGTCACCTTGCCGTCGTCGTTCGTTTCGATCTGCTCCACCTCGCAGCGGATGCGGAGGTCCACGCCGTTCGCCTCCAGCTCCTTTTTCATCAATTTGACGAGCTGGTCCGTCCCCCCGCGGAAGGTGAACACGCCCTTGTGCATGAAGTTGCTGAAGACGATCCCGTAGGTGATCGCCGGGTCGTCCAGCGTGCTGCCGTTGGCGTAGGTGATCGGCTCCATGAGCAGCCGGACCACGTCGCTGCGGCCGGGGAAGAACTCCTCGAACAGCTCCCGGGTGGTGAGGTGCTGGTCGTCGTAGAAGTTCATCGACCGGGCCCGGTCAAAGAAGGCCTGCACCGTCTCCTGGGGGACGCCGAAGGTCTCGACGAGGTGGTTGGTGAAATCCTCCCGGTCGAAGGTCGTGCGGAGGCTGAACTGGGGGTTCTCGAACCGGATGTGCTCCAGTTGCACGATGCGGTCGGCGATTTCCTTCGACCAATATTTGCGGCAACTCTTCTTCATCCCGACGGGGAAACCGTGCAGGCTGATGTCGAAGATGTGCCCGCCGGCCCGTTTGAACCAGGTGGCCATCCCGCCGAGCTGGTAATGGTGTTCGAGCAGCAACACCGAGTGCCCCTGCCGGGCGAGCAGGTTGGCGCCGGTGAGGCCGGCCAGTCCGCTGCCGATCACGACGACGTCGTAGTGATCGGCGGCGCCTTTGAGGAAGTCTTTGGCCATGAAGCGTCGGGCGAGCGTGGGGCGTGAGCCCCCGTGCGGGAAGGACGTGCGAACCGGGGCGGGACGGAGTCTAAGCCGCCGGCGCCCTTTGCAAAGCGGAGCGGGTCGGTACGTTGACGCGTCCGTGACCCGATCGCCGGGTTGCCGCGTTCGTTCGTCGCCCCTCGTCCCGTCGTCCCCCGTCTCAGGGGGCTGACGCTTCCCGCCCGCCCCCCGCCCACGCGTCATGCTGAAGCCGCTCGCCCTGATCGCCCTGCCCGCGGCGCTTCTCGCCGGCCTGGCCGACTGGTACGCCGACGACGCCGGCGGCCCGGAGTGGATCGACGCGGTCGTCGGTACGCTGGCGGTGTTCGGGACCGCGGCCGGCGTGGCGTCGCTGAAGCCGGAGCCGGCCGCGGCGCCCGCCCAGCCGCAGGCCGAGACGCCCCCGACGAAGCCGGCCCCGCCGCCGAAACCGCCGGAGCCGAAGCGGCCGGAGGGGGAGGACGCCCTGGTGCTGCTCGCCACGCTCCAGCGGGAGGCCCGGCTGATCGACTTCCTGAAGGAAGACCTGTCTGGTTACGAGGACGCCCAGGTCGGCGCCGCGGTGCGGGACGTGCACCGGGACGCCGCCGCGACGCTCGACCGGCTGTTCGCCCTCGGCCCGGCGGTGGACGCGGAGGAAGGCTCGCGGGTCGATCCGTCCACCCTGCCGGCCGGGCGGGTCAAGACGACCGGGCAGGTCGGCGGCGGGGCCGGCACGCTGGTGCACCCCGGCTGGGCGGCCACCAAGGTGAACCTGCCGGCCCGCACCGGCCCGCCGGACGAAGCCGCCGCCCGCGTGCTGGCCCCGGCGGAAGTGGAAGTCGCCTGACGGCGGGGGGGAAGGGGAAAGGCGTAAGGCGTAAGATCGCCCCCCGCGGCCGAACGGAGCCGCCGCGACGCAATCCACTTACGCCTTACGCCTCCCCCCTTCCCTCTATGTATTCGGTCGGCATCGACCTCGGCACGACCAACAGCGTGCTCGCCTCCTGTGCGGCGGGCGAAGAGGGGGCGGGCGACGCCCCCGCGGTGCTGCCGATCCCGCAGATCGTCGCCGCGGGCACGGCGGAGAGCCGCGACGCCCTGCCGAGCTTCTGCTACCTCGCCCCGGAGAACGAAGCCGACGCCCTCGCCCTGCCGTGGGACGCCGGCTCCCCCGGCTACGCCGTCGGCGAGTACGCCCGCCGGCGGGCCGCCGAGGCCCCGGACCGGGTGGTCGGCACGGCGAAGTCCTGGCTGGGGCACCCCGGCGTGGACCGTCGGCAGCCGATCCTGCCGTGGGACGCGACCTCCTCCGGCGACGGCGACGTCCCCAAGATCAGCCCCGTGGAGGCGTCGGCCCGCTACCTGCGGCACCTCGCCGCCGCGTGGACTCAGGCCCACCCCGACGCGCCGCTGAGCGAACAGGCCGTCACCCTGACGGTCCCCGCCAGCTTCGACGCCGCCGCCCGCGACCTCACCCGGGACGCCGCGAAGGAAGCCGGCTTCCCCCCGGACTTTGTGTTGTTGGAAGAACCGCAGGCGGCGGTCTACGCCCACCTCGCCGACCGCGGCGACGACTGGCGAAGGGACCTCTCGCCCGGCGACGCCCTGCTGGTGGTCGACGTCGGCGGCGGGACGACGGACTTCTCGCTGATCTCCGTGACGGACAAGGACGGCGATCTTGAGTTGGAGCGCGTCGCCGTCGGCCGGCACCTGCTGGTGGGCGGAGACAACATGGACCTCGCCGTCGCCCACCACGCCGCCGGGCTGCTGGCGGAGAAAGGCGTCACGCCGGACCCGTGGCAGTCCGTCGCCCTCTGGCACGCCTGCCGCACCGCCAAGGAAACGCTGCTGGGGGCGGACGCTCCCGAGCACGCCCCGGTCGCGGTGTTGGGCCGCGGACGAAAACTGATCGGGGGGACGGTGTCGGTGGACCTCGCCGCGGAGGACGTGCGTCGGCTGGTGCTGGACGGGTTCTTCCCCCGAGTCGCCGCGGACGAGAAGCCGCAGAGCGCGACCGGCGGCGGGTTCGTGCAGCTCGGGTTGCCGTTCGAGAGCGACCCGGCGGTCACCAAACACCTCGCCGCGTTCCTCGCCCAACACCCGGACGTCACGCCGACGCACCTGTTGCTCAACGGCGGGGTGTTCCGCTCCGCCCCGCTGCGGGAGCGGTTGCGGGAGACGCTCGCCGCCTGGCTGCCGAGCCCGCCGACGCTGCTGGAGCGTCCCGCCGCGGCGCTGGACCACGCCGTGGCCCGCGGGGCGGCGTTCTACGGGGCGACGAAGAAGACCGGCGGCCTGCGGATCCGCGGCGGGACGGGGCGGAGCTACTACGTCGGCATCGAGACCGCCGGGCTGGCGATCCCCGGGGCTCCGCGGCCGCTGTCGGCCCTGTGCGTCGTGCCGAAGGGTATGGAGGAGGGCACGGAGACCGCGGTGCCGGTCGAACGGCTGCCCGGCGGCGGGGTCGGCGTGACGGTCGGCCGTCCGGCCCGGTTCCGGTTCTTCGCCTCCCCCAGCCGCCCCGACGACGTCCCCGGCACGCTGCTGACCCGCTGGAGCGAGGACGAGCTGGAGGAGACCGACCCGATCGAAACGACCCTCGACCCGGCCGCCGCCGGCAGCGGCGACCGGAACCCCGACGGGTTGGCCGAGGGGCAGGTGATCCCGGTGAACTTCCACGCCGCCGTCACCGAACTGGGCGAGCTCACGCTGTCCGCCCGCCAGACGAACGGCGAGGGCGCTTGGACGTTGGGCTTCGATGTGCGTGAGGAGTGACGGCCGGATTGCCTTTTGGGGGCTCCTGCTCACCGGGCGGGCGTTGTTGCCCGCCAGTTGGGCGCCGCGGAGATCCAACGAGGGATTTTGACGACGAAAGTTGCGGATGCCGCCTCGCCACCCGGCCGAATCGCTTGCGGGTGAGGCAGGACCGCGTACTGTCAAGTGCTCAAGGACGGCGGCCGTTCGCCGTCGACCGCTCCCCGACGAATCCGTACGAGTCTCGTCCCGCATGGCCTCCGCGTCCGACGTCCTCTCCTTCGCCAAGGAACACAACGCCGAATTCATCGACGTCAAGTTCTGCGACCTGTTCGGTCAGTGGCAGCACTGCTCCTACCCGATGGACATCATCGGCGAGGACGAACTCAACGAAGGCTTCGGCTTCGACGGCAGCTCGATCCGCGCCTGGCAGCCGATCAACAACTCGGACATGTTGATGGTGCCGGACCCGGACACCGTCAAGATGGACCCGTTCTTCGCCCGGCCGACGGTCACCGTGATCGCCGACATCGTCGACCCGGTCACCAAGGAGCTGTACGCCAAGGATCCCCGGGGCGTGGTCAAGAAGGGCCTGGCCTACCTGTCGCAGACCGGCATCGCCGACACCTGCTACATCGGCCCGGAGCCGGAGTTCTTCGTCTTCGACGACGTCCGCTTCCAGAGCGCCCAGCACCAGGGCTTCTACCAGATCGACAGCTCCGAGGCCCACTGGAACAGCGGCCGGGCCGAGGGCACGAACCTGGGTCACAAAGTCGGCCCGAAGGCCGGCTATTTCCCGGTCTCCCCGATCGACAGCATGGGCGACCTGCGGGCCGAGATGGCCAAGGCGATGCAGGAAGTCGGCATCGTCGTCGAGGCCCACCACCACGAGGTGGCGACCGCCGGCCAGTGCGAGATCGACATGAAGTTCGCCCCGCTGCTGACGATGGCGGACCAGTTCATGTGGTTTAAGTACATCATCCGTAACGTCGCCAAGAAGTACGGCAAAACGGCGACGTTCATGCCGAAGCCGGTCTACGGCGACAACGGCTCCGGCATGCACACCCACATCAGCCTCTGGAACGGCTCCGAGCCGCTGATGGCCGGGGACGGCTACGCGGGACTGAGCGAGCTGGGCCTGAACGCGATCGGCGGCATCCTCAAGCACGGCCGGGCTCTGATCGCCCTGTCCAACCCGACCGTCAACAGCTTCCACCGCCTCGTGCCCGGCTACGAGGCCCCGGTCACGCTGGCCCTCTCCCAGCGGAACCGCTCCGCGGCGCTGCGGATCCCGATGTACTCGCCCAGTCCGAAGTCGAAGCGGGTCGAATTCCGCTGCCCGGACCCGCTGGCCAACGGCTACCTGTCCTTCACGGCTCTGATGATGGCCATGCTGGACGGCATCCAGAACAAGATCGACCCGGGTGAGCCGCTCGACCGCGACATCTACGACATGACCGAGGAGGAACTGGCCCAGACCAACGTCGCGCCCAAGAGCCTGGGCGAGGCGCTGGACGCTCTCGAGGCCGACCACGACTTCCTGCTCAAGGGCGACGTGTTCACCCAGGACCTCATCGACAGCTTCATCAAGTACAAACGGCAGAACGAGATCGACCCGATCCGCCTCCGCCCCCACCCCTACGAGTTCGACCTCTACTACCAGGCCTAATCCGCCCGGCAGAGCACGAACGAACCGACGAGTCGCCCCCAGCCCGTCCCGCACCGCGGGGCGGGCTGTTTTCGTGCGTGACGAGGGGGGATACTGTCCGTTCGCCCTCGCCCCCTCCGCCCGTCCCCTCGCCAGAAAGGAGCTGCCGATGCCGTCGCCGTTCCCGGGGATGGATCCCTTCCTCGAAGGTGAACCGTGGCATTCGTTTCACCAGGCGTTCGCGGCGACGATCGCCGAGGTGATCCTGCGGACGCTTCCGGATCGATATTACTGCCGGCTCGAATCGCACGTCTATCTCCATGAACGCTCTGCGGAACAGCGGCGGCTTCTCGGCCGGTCCGACGCCGGCGTGATGCTGCTGGGCGGAGAGGCGCCCGCCCCGGGAACGACGCCGACCTCGGCGAACGGAGTCCTGCTGGCGTCGCCCCGCGTGTCCCACGTGCCTCCGGCCGTGGACGAACAGCGGGAAAACTACGTGACGGTACGGAACCTCGCAGGGGACGAGGTCGTCTGCGTGCTGGAACTGCTCAGTCCCACGAACAAGAGGCGGGGGCCGGACCGGGAGGTCTACCTTCAGAAGCGGTACGAGTACCTTCGCGGGAACGCCCACCTGATCGAGATCGACCTCCACCGGATCGGCGAGCGGATGCCCATCGCCGACGAGGTGCCGGAGCCTTACCTGGTCTCGGTCAGCCAAGTCGAAGCCCGGCCGTCGTTGGCGCTGTGGCCAATCGCGCTGCGGGATCCGCTCCCGTCGATTCCGGTCCCGCTCGGCGGGGGAGACGCGCCTCTGACGCTGGACCTCGCCGAGGCGTTCACCCTCACCTACGACCGCGGCGGACACGCCCGCGGCGCCTATCGTCGCCCCCCCGTCCCGCCGCTCTCCCCCGAGGACGCCGCGTGGGCGGCCGGACTGCTGACCGACGCCGGCATCCCCCTGCCGCCCGGCTTTCCCCCCGATGAACCCCCCGATGAACCCGCCGACGGCGAACCGCCGTCGGCGGCGAACGACTGACGTACCGACTTCGTGACCGAACCGCTCTCCTATAAATCCGCCGGCGTCGACCTCGACCGATACGCCGAGGGCATGGCCAAACTGCCCGACCTCCTGGCGAAGACCCGCCGCTCCGGCGTGATGGATCTGCCGGGCGGCTTCGCCGGGCTGTTCCGGCTCGCCGACGTGGCCAAGTTCGACGACCCGGTGCTGGTCAGCGGCACCGACGGCGTCGGCACGAAGCTGAAGGTCGCCTTCGCCGCCGGCAAATACGACACCGTCGGGATTGATCTGGTCGCGATGTGCGCCAACGACGTGCTCTGCCTCGGGGCGGAGCCGCTGTTCTTCCTCGACTACATCGCGATGGACCGGGACGATCCGGACCGCCTCGCCGCCCTGGTCGCCGGCGTCGCGGAGGGCTGCACCCGGGCCGGCTGCGCCCTGCTGGGCGGCGAAACGGCAATCATGCCGGGGGTCTACCACGACGGCGAGTTCGACCTCGCCGGCTTCTGCGTCGGCGTCGCGGAACGCGATCATCTCATCGACGGTTCGAAGATCGCCGCCGGCGATCGGCTGATCGGCCTGCCGTCCGCCGGGCTGCACTCCAACGGCTACAGCCTCGCGCGCAAGATCGCCTTCGAGCACGGCGGGCTCTCCGTCGACACGCCCGTCGACCGGCTGGGCCGCACCGTCGGCGAGGAGTTCCTCGAACCGACCCGCATCTACGCCCGGCCGATCGGGGAACTGCTCGGCAGCGACCTGCGGGAGGCCGTGCACGGCCTGGCCCACGTCACCGGCGGCGGGCTGCGGGAGAACGTGGAACGCATCCTGCCCGACGGGCTGGGGTTGAACGTCGACGAAGGCGCCTGGGAGGAGCCGGCGGTGTTCGGCTGGCTGCGGGACCTCGGCGGCGTCGCCGAGCCGGAGATGCGGCGGGTCTTCAACATGGGCGTCGGCTTCGTGCTGATCGTCGCCGAGGAATGGGCCGGCGGGGTGACGGACCGCCTCGAAGCCTTGGGGGAACGCCCGTTCCCGTTAGGAACCGTCACCGGCGAGGGCGAACCCGCGGCCGACGTCTAGCCACGGCGCCGTTACCGCGAGCCCGTCCACCGGGTAGAATCCTTCCGCCCCCCGACCCAAGACGCCCCCGATGGATCTCTCCACCCTCCTCCCGGTCATCCTCATCGCCGCGGTCGTGATCGGAGCGGCGGTGGGCCTGCTGGCGCTGGGCACGATGCTGTCCGGCCGCCGCATCCAGGGCAGTTGCGGGGGACTGGCGAACTCGAACATCCCCGGGCACGACGACAAAAGCCCCTGCATGGCCTGCGGGGCGGATCCGGAAACCTGCGACCGCGACGGGGCGGACGAGGTGCGACGGGCTCTGCGAAAAGAGAACGGCGACCACGCCCCGGCCGACGCCGCCCGCTAGCCCGGTCTTCAGCCCGGGGCGGCGTCACCGTGAGCTGCGTCGGCCCCGAACGCCCGATTCATCAGGAAGGGGTTGGGCTGATGCGGTTCTGCTGGATGTGAGGGGCGGCGGGAGCCGACGGGAGAGACGACGTTCTTCTCCCGCCCCGAGCGCCCCCGTGACCGCGGTTCCCTCCCTTCGCCGGACGCCGCGTCGTTCGGCCCTGCTGCGTGCGGCGTTGCTGTCCGCGGCGGGGGTCGGGCTGTCGGCCGTCGGGGGGCCGGCGTGCGCTCAGGACGCGGAGACGGCCCTGCCGGTCTGGAGCCCCGCCCCGGCGGCGACGCCCGTGGCCGCGGCCGCCTGGCCGACGGTCCGCGGCGAAGAGTCTCCCGTCGCCCCGCAGACGGCCGCCCCGGGCTCCGGCGCTCCCGCTTTCAACGTGCCGGGCGGCGTTCCGTCCGTCGGGCCGGCCGGCGATCCTCGGCTGGCGCCCCTCGCTCCGGCTCCGGCCCCTCAGGCCGCCCCGCCGGCGCTCGGAACCTCCCCCTCGCTCGACCTCCCGCAGGGGGCTTACGGCGGCGGGACCTACCACGGCGGGGGCTACGTGGGAGCCCCGGCCCTCGTGTCCGGCCGGGGCGGGGTCGGTTCCTCCTTCGTCCAACCGTGCGGCTGCGGGCCGGTGTGCGGGCCGACCTGCGGGACGGCGGGGTCCCACGGACTGATCGCCCCGCCGCCGCTGGCCTGCGAGGAGGACTTCTGCGGGCGGCTGTACGGCGCGGACGCCGGACCGGTCGTCGATCCGCTCTCCGCCGCGCTCGCCGTGCGGCTGGACACCCCCACCTCCGCCGCCCTGCTGGACTTCCAGAACCGGCAGACGGACAAGCAGCTCATCCTGCTCGGCTCAATCCCGTCCGTCGTTCCGCGGCCGATCTTGGTGCCGGGCGCCCAACTGCGGCTGTCCGGGCTCCTCGGCCGCACGAACACCTCGGACAAGTTCGGCTACCTCGGTCGGTTCCCGACGGACTTCAACGGCCACACCGCCGGCGACCTGCGGATCCTGCAGGCGAACCTCGCCGCGACGGCCTACTTCACCCCCTGGGCGAGCGGCTACGTCGAGACGCTGTTCAGCGACGTGTTTACTTTCCCGTCGTTCAATCAGGGCAGCTTCCAGGTCCGGCAGGCGTACGCGACCTTCGGCGACGTTCGCACCTTTCCGCTGTACGCCTACATTGGCAAGAAGAACGTCAGCTTCGGCGACTTCAGCACGCTCTCGCCGTTCACCCAGGCGGTGCCCTGGCACTACTTCGCCGCGTTGGGCGAGGGGGCCGGCGTGGGCTTCGTCCAGGGCGGTCTGCACGTCGTGCTGACCGGCCTGGCCGGCGGCCGCGGCATCCGCACCGTCGACAGCGAGGCGACCGGCAAGGTGAACAACTTCGCCGTGAACGCCTCCTACGCGGGGCGGGTCGGCGAGTTGGAATACCTGTTCGGCGGCGGCTATCTCGACGGCACCATCTACGACGCCGCCACGCCGGAGCACATCGACCCGACCATGACCGGCCCGGAGAAGAACGGCGTCTGGGACGTGAACGGCACGCTGCACTGGCGCCGCTACACGCTGGCGGGCGAGTACGTGCAGACCCTGCGGAACTGGCCGGTGACCGACTACGAGGTCTCCGCGTGGAAGGCGGAGTCCGCCATGGACGTCAGCGCCCTCGGCCGCCCGCTGCGGCTCTCGACCAGCTACAGCGTCGGCAAGCAGGCCCAGGACGGCGAGGAGTGGGACCGCAACGCCCAGTTGGTGCTCGGCGCCGGCTGGCAGCTCAACCCGAACGCCCTGTTGAGCCTCGAATACGTCCGCAGCATCGGCTTCGCCCCGCTGATCGGCCTGACGGCCCCCGGCGTCAGCGACACCGACGTCCGGCAGAACAGCGTCGTGCTCGGCGTCTCGCTGGTGCTGTAAGCAATAACGCCGAGGCCCCGCGGGGCCTCGACGTTAGATAGGTCGGAAATACGAACGCCCTACGCCTTGGCGGCGGCGGCCTTACGGGCGGCGGCCTCGGCGGACTTGGCCTGGGCGGTTTCCAGCCGCTCGGCCCGTTCGACGAGCTGCTCCGCGGTGAAGACGTTCACCCGACGGCCGCCGCGGTCGAAGGTCACGTGGCCGTCGATCAGGCTGAACAGGGTGTAGTCCTTGCCCATGCCGACGTTGGCGCCCGGGTGCCACTTGGTGCCGCACTGCCGGGCGATCACGTTGCCGGCCACGACGGCTTCCCCGCCGAACTTCTTGATGCCGCGCCGTTGTGCGTTGCTGTCCCGGCCGTTGCGGCTGGAACCCTGTCCCTTCTTGTGTGCCATCGGGGCGAACCTAACTTCTGAGCGAGCCGGGGGGCGGACCAGCGAGGCCGGGACCCCCGCCGGGACCGCGCACGCTGTGGGAGAAAACGAAGTGGGGGAGGATTGTGGCGACCGCCCCGCCCGCCGACAACCCCGACGTGTCGCGGGGCGACGGAAGAACCCGGCGAACGACGGCAGAACCCGGCGGACGGCGGGCGGATCGGCCGCGACGGACGGGCGGACCGCGGCGGGACTCAGTTTTCGCCGAAGCCGCCGACGGCCTCGGCCCGAACGCCTTCGCCGGCCGCGTCCTGGAGGTCGCCCTCGGCGTCCCCGTCGCGGACCTCATCCGGCAGGTATTCCCAATGCGGCACGCCGGCGGAGGCGGGCTCGTCCCCGCGGGGATCCACGCCGAGGCGGAACTCGGTTTCCACCTCGTCAATCTCGTCGCCGGGCCGCCAGAACTTCAACACGCCGGTCCGCCGCTCCGTCACCGGCTTCCCGTCCGGCCCGGTCTGGATGCGGTAGCCGTTGCTGAACCCGTTGAGCAGCACGGTGAAACGGTCGGTGGCCGGATCGACGCCCGTCCAGGTCGCCACGCCGTAGATCGCCCCCTCGCCCGGGGGGGCGTCGGCGGCGACGCCCTCCGGCAGGTCGCCGGCGGCGGAGACGGTGGTGTTCAGTTCCACGTCCGCGAACGCCCCCCGCAGCTCCCGCTGTTCAATGATCGGCAGCACGCCGGGCAGGATCACGTCCCGGTACTGCCTGGCGCTGCCGTCCTCGCCGATCAGCACAAACTCCGGCACGAACGGCGGCTCCGCGGGCGGCGGGTCCAGCTGGTTCTGCGGGGTGCGGGCGGTGTTCTTCTCCGGGCTTTGCAGCGGCCGGTTCGTCGCCCGCCACACCAGATACCAGACCAGTTCCCGCGCCGTCTCGCCGGTTTCCGGGTCGGTGACCGGCAGGGCGGCCAGCCGCATCGGCTTGAAGTCCACCTGCATGACCCACAGATCGGCCTGCGAGCGGATCTCCGCTCCGGTGGCGATCGACGGCAGCGTCGCGTCGAACCCGCCGCTCTCCCGTCCCCCCTGCGCCAGGGCCGGGGAGGCGAACAGCGTGCCGACCGCGACCGCGGCGAGGCCCGTCAGCAGGGCGAGCCCCGTCGGCCGGGAGAGCGTCGGGGCGGTGCGGCAGACCATGGGAACAGACTTCCGGGAAGGGCGAGCGGACGGTCCGCAGACGGGACGTCTACGGTATCGGTCGCCGTCGAAGGCGGTCAACGGCCCCCCGGCCCGCCGGCGGGCGCCCCGCGGGCCCCGCGCCTCGGGACCGCCGCGACCGGAACCGCTGCGGCGTTCGCAGCGACGGGCGCGGCCGTCAGAACCTCGTCGTCCCGCCCGAACCGCCCGCCAATCCGGGCGGGTTCGGAACTCGACGGCCGCACCGCTCAGAACTCGACTTCGCTCAGAACTCGACTTTGATGTCGCCGCGTTCGTACAGCGGCAGGTGGCGGTAGTAGACCTCCAGGGTCATCACCGACAGGCAGGTGACCCACAGCCGGCCGCCGGCGCGGTCGTTGTGACTGCCGCCCGGCTTCCAACTGCCGGCGTGCTGGCCGCCTTTTTCCTGCGTGGCGACGAGCTGGTCCCGCTGGACGGCATTCCACTCCTCCCACTTCTTGCCGCCCCAGTGGTGGAGCACCTGCGTGGCGTAGTAACCGTAATAGCTGTCGTTCCGATTCGGGCCCTTCTTGGCGAGCAGTTCGACGCCCTTCTCCAGGCGCTCGTCAGTCTCGTCCCAGCCCATGTACATGCGGCAGAGCAGACCGACGGCGTCCATCGAGGGACGGGCGCCGCCCGCGTTGTCGGCCGTCTTGGGCAGATAGCCGTAGCGGGCGCCGTCGTCGTGGGCGGCGAGGTCGAGGAAGGTGTTCACCCCGAGGAACGCCCGCTTGGGAATGCGGATCTTGGCCGCCTGGGCGCTTTTGAGCGCCATCAGCTGCCAGCCGACCACGCTGGTGTCGCTGACCTCCGGCGTGGAGCGTTCGAAGGCGGGGGTGTACCGCCAACCGCCGTCCACAGGGCTCTGGGCGCTGAGGATAAAGGCGACGCCGGCCTCGGCGGCCCGCCGCAGCCGGCGGTCGTCGGTCATGCCGTGCGCCTCGGCCAGGGCGATGGCGGCGAGGCCCTGGATGTACATCCCGCTCTGCTTGACGCCGCCGCGGTAGTCGCCGCCGGCGGGGCCGACCTTCACGTTCTGCAACAGGTAATTAATGCCCTTACCGACGTTCTGCTGGTAGGGCCCCTCGTCGGTGTGGGTGTGCCCGGCGCCGAGAAACGCCAGCAACGCCGCGGCGGTGGCGCCGGTGGGGGCGTCGCGGACTTCGGTGCGGCCTTCGGCGTCGAATTCTTCCGCGTCGCCGACGTCGTTGAAGTTCCAACTCCCGTCCGGCCGCTGCTGATCGGCGATCCACTTCAACGCGCTGGCGACCGCCTGCTCGCTGGCCGCGTTGCCGCCGTACTTCTCCAGCAGGGCCTGCTTGGCGGCGCCGCTGCGGCCGGTCGTGATCTCGCCGGGGTCGAGGTTCAGCGAGGCGCCCATCTCCGCCGGGTCCAGCGCCATCGTGGGATCGGCGTCCGCCAGATCCAGCGGCATGTCGGTCGTTTCCTCGGCGACGACCTCGCTGGTGACGTCGGTGACCTCGCTGGGCTCCTCCACCTCGACGAGTTCCGGCATCTCGACCGCCTCGAAAATGGGGGCGTCGTCCGGTTCCTCGGAGGGCTCGCCGAGGATGCTGAAGATCTGATCGCGGACTTCGCTGTCGATCACGATGAACGACAGCCCGAGCAGCACGACGACGTGCACCAACACCGCGAAGCCCCAGACCCCGAGAATCTCGGTGATCGAACGCCGGGCGGGCGGTTCCTCCTCCAGCACGCTGCGGGCGCCGGAGGGGGCGGGGGCGGGAGCCGACGGTTTGGCGGCTTTCGTCGCCGGTCGGGCGGGCGCCGCCTTGGCAGGGCGGGCGGCGGGCTCGGCGGGTTCCGCCGGGCGGCCGCGTTCGAGAACGGCGCTACCGTCGGGGGCGGATACGGGCATGGGAGTCGGCGCGAGCAGAGCCGCGGGATGGCGCCGGAGAGCCGCGCCGGTCCGCGGCCCCGGCGACGGGAAGAATCCGCGAACGCCCGGGGCGGGCAGCAGCCCCGGGGCCGGCGGGATCCGCGAACGGAGCCCGGACGGCCGTCCGGCCCGCAAACGGCGGGTAACGATGGGAGCCTTTCACGCTACCGCCCCGGGGGGCCGTGTCAAGACGGCCCGGGACTCTCCGATCCGTTCCCCGGGCCTTTCCCTAGAGCAGCCCGCCCCGCCGGCGCCACAGGCTCAGGCCGACCAGCAGCACGCAGCCGACGCCCAGACCGGCCGCCAGCGGCGCCGCGGGGGAGGCGGTGCGGGCGCCGAGCGCCGGTTGCATCACCGGCGCGTCCAGCTCGACGGCGCCCGGCAGCCGGGCCTCGCCGCGGGCCGTCGGACGGGCCGCCGTCCGCAGCTCCAGCGCGGGCTCCCCCTCCGCGGCGAGCGCCGGGGCGTTCGGGACGGCGGCCTCGGAGGAGGGCATCGTCGGGGCGAAGCGTCCGCTCCCGGCCGACGCCGCGCTCACCTCTTCATTGTCCCCCCCGTCATGGCCCCCCAGATCCCGGTCCTCCCCGTCCTCCGGCGCCGCGAGCGCGGCCAGACCGGGGTCGAGTTCGGCCGCCGGGACGGCGGTTTCCGGGAACTGCGGTTCCTGCGGGCTGAACGCGATCCGCGGTTCCCCGGCGGGCAGTCCGTCGTCCGGGCCGGCGAGGGCCAGCAGCGACGGGTCGATCGCCTCGTCCCCGGCGGGTTCGCCGGCGGCGTCGGTGAACGAAGGCGGCAGCGGCGGGCGGCCGAACGACAGCTCCGGCGCCGGGCCCAACGCCTCCACCGGGACCGCGGGGGCCGGCGAGGCCGCGGGCGCGTCCGCCGCAACGCTCGGCAGGGTCCCAAGGTTCGCCGAGACCGACGCCGTCGGCTGCGGCGCCGCGGACTGCGGAGCGACCAGCGGCCCGGCGAAGGGGTCCGCGGCCGGCAGCGTCCGAGGCATCGGGGCGGCGAGCGCCGCGGCGGCGTTCGCGGTCGCGGCGTTGCGGAGGCGCTCGGCCTCCCGGGCGGCCTTCGCGGTCCGCTCGGCCTCCGCCGTCAGGTCCGCCTGGGCGAACGGGTCGAAGCCCTCGCCCGGGTCCTCCGCCGCCAGGGCGGCAACGGCGGCCGGCCCCCACGGCGGGGGCACGAGGTCGACCTCCTCGGTCGCCTGTTCCGTCGCCGCCTCGGTCGCCGCGGCGGTCGTCGCCGCCGACTCCGCGGAGGCGTCCTGCACGGCGGCGGTCTGCTCCACCCCGCCGGCGGCCGGCTCCGCGGAGGCCGGGGCGGCGGTCGGACCGGCGGCGGTGTCGGCGAAAGCCTGATCCAGCGAGGTCGGCCGCACTCTCGGCTCGGCGTGCTCCCCGGCGAACAGGTCCTTCGGGCCGACCGGCGCGTCGTGGAACAGGTCGCCGGGGCCGGTCGGGGCGGAGGCGAGATCTGCTTTCGGTGCGGACTCCGACAGCGCCTCCACCTCCGCGAACGGGTCCAGCCCCGCCGGGTCGGGCGCGGCGCCCTCCGCGGCGGCGACGGCGGCCGGGTCGTCGGCCGGATCGCTGGAGGGGAAGGGTGTCGCCTCGTCCCGCAACACGGCGAGGGTCGCGTCGAACTCGTCCGCGAATTTCAGGCCGCCGGCGTCCGGCGTCTCAGCGGCGAACTCCGGCGTCCCAGCCGCGTCTCCGGCGTCGGCGAGGACGGCGTCGGCGGCGACTTCCCGCTTCGCAAAGGCCGCTTCCCGCTTCGCAAAGGCCGCGTCCGTCGCGGCAAACGGGTCGGGAGCAGTCTTCGCGACGACGGCGTCGCCGCAATCAGCCCCCTCGCAAGGACGGTTCGGGGACAGCACCGCGTCGCGGGCGCCGGCGAGGGCCTCCAACGGCCGCGGCGCCGACTGGCACCCCACCGCCCCGGCGGACAGAACCAACGCTAACGGCAACGCCGCCCGGCGGGCGGTCCGATTCGTCCACAAACGGAACGCCCGGCGCTCCCCGGCCCGCGGGCGCAGGGGCAGGGCGCCATCGAGGAGCGGGCGGCGGGCGGCGGTGCGATGCGGCATTGCGAAAGCCCTTTCCATGGACGGAGCCGGCGGCTCGAGGAACCGGGGCGGGGGCGCGACCGGTCCGTCGGTCGCGGCGGAACGGGATCTGTCGAACCCGCGAACGGGCCGGCAGAGAACCGTCGGCACCGTCTGGATTCGGATCGAACTCGTCGTCGCCGCGACCGGCTCCAGCCCGCGGCCCGCAACGGGGGGCCGGGACTGTGCCGATTATTCCGCGACGCCGGATCGCGCCGCTCGTCCATGCGGGCGCGGAGGGCCGAGAGGGTCCAGCCAGGCAGGCTGGGGCGAGTCAATCGATTAGCGATTGTAACCGGTTTACGTTGATCGTGTCCCACGGAACGCCGTCCCGGTCCTTTTTGGGCGTTTCGAGCAGAAACGCCGTCTCCGCCCAGCGGGGGTCGTTCATCAGGCGACGGAAGCCGGCGTCGCCAAGTTCCCCCTCGCCGATGTGCTCGTGCCGGTCCACCCGGCTGCCGAGCCCCCCCTTGCTGTCGTTGACGTGCAAACAGGCCAGCCGGTCGAGCCCGACGGCGGCGTCCAACTCCTCGAACGTCCGTTCGTACCCCGCCTCGTCCCGCAGGTCGTAGCCGGCGGCGAAGGCGTGGCAGGTGTCGAAGCAGACCCCCAGCCGGTCGCGGAGCCGCTCCGGCACGGCGTCGACGATCGCCCCGAGGTGCGACAGCCGCCAGCCGAGGTTCGTCCCCTGCCCCGCCGTATTCTCCAGCCACAGCCCGCAGGTCCCGCCGGCGGCCCGCTCCAGCACGTCGGCGACGGCGTCCGCGGCGGCGGCCAGCCCGGCCTCCTCGCCGCTTTTCACGTGGCTGCCGGGGTGCACCACCACGCCGGCCAGCCCGAGGGCGTCGGCCCGCTCCAGTTCGATCGCCATCGCCGCCACGCTTTTCTCCCGCAGCTCCGGGTCCGGCGTGGCGAAGTTGATCAGGTAGCTGGCGTGCGAGCAGGCGAACCGCAGCCCGGCGGCGGCGTGGGCGTCGGTCCACTTCGCGACCAGTTCGTCCGTCAGCGGCTTGGCCGCCCAGCGGTGGTTGCTCTTGGTGAAAATTTGCACCGCGGTCAGCTCCAGTTCGCCGGCCCGGGAGGCGGCGTTGTGGAACCCGCCGGCGACGGAGAGGTGCGAACCGAACAGCGGCATGGAGAACGGGCGGGGGTCGGGGGCGAGCGGCGGGCGCTAGCATCGCCCCCGATGTCCGACGCCGCGACCGCCCTCCCCGCCGCACGCCGCACCGCGGCCGAGAAACTGTTCCGGTCCGTCCGACCGGACCTGGAGGAACGGTTCCGCGCCCTCGCCGGCCGCGACGGCCGACCGGCCGGGCTGCGCTGGGTGGAGGTGGAGTTCTCCGGGGAGCCGGCCTTCGTCGTCGCCCCGGACGGCCGACTGGACGCCCTGCTGCCGGTCGTGGTGCAGTTCGAGCCGATCCCCGGCGGGGGGTTGGAGGACGCCCCCGCCGCCCGGCTGCCGCGGGCGGCCGTCGCCCAGTTCCACCACCGCCCGGCCCCGGCCTGGCTGCCGGGTTGGCTGCCCGGCGCCGCCGGCGCTTGGGGCACGGGCGGCCGTGTGCTGTTCAACCACACCCCGGAGACCGCCGCCGAGCGGATCGCGGCGGGGCTCTGAGGCGTTTCTCACGGACGCTTCGCGGCGATACCAGCCCGGAGCGCAAGCTCCGGCCGTGCGTCATCCCGTAAGGGCGTTTCACGGACCGCCGATGCTTGCGCATCGGGCAGGTATGAACGGAATCACACCGCGCAGCGACAAGCCGGGGGCGACTTCCATTCGCCCCCGGCTTCGTCGCGCCGGCGTCAGAGGGTGTGGGTCCCGCTCGAGCCGGCCTCTTGCCGGGGGGAGCGGGCCTGGGACGCCGGGCGGTTCGGGAACCGGCCGGGGCCGGTCGGGTCAGGCGGCGGCGCGGAGGCCGCGGCTCATCGGCAGCACGGCGGGGCTGCTCTCCTTACAGGCGGTGAGGAACCCGTCGATCAGCTGCATGTCCAGGGCGCTGGCGGTCTCGTTCTCCGGGTGCCACTGCACGCCGACGCAGTACCAGTCCTCGTCCTGCGTCTCGATCGCCTCGACGATGCCGTCCGGGGCGTGGGCGCTGGCGACGAACTCCGGGGCGACGGCGTCGACGGCCATGTGGTGCAGGCTGTTCACGCGGATCTCGCCGGTGCCGTAGGCGGCCTCGACGCGGGTGCCCGGGACCGGTTCCAGGAGGTGCCGCAGGTTGGCTTCGCAGCCGTCGCGGTGGGGCAGCCCGGTCGGGTTGTCCTCGGGGAGGTGCTGATGGAGGGTGCCGCCCATCAGCACGTTGAGGAGCTGCATGCCGGCGCCGATGGCCAGGATCGGCAGCTTCATCTCGATCGCCATGGTGGCGAGGCGGCGGTCGAAGTCTTCGCGGCGGACCGGCATGGTGCGGGTCGCGGGGTGCCGCTCGACGCCCTGCCGGGCTGGGTCCAGGTCCAGCGGGCCGCCGGAGAGGATGATGCCGTCCACCATCCCGAGGTACTGCCGCAGGTCCTCGTCGTCCATCATCGGGGGGATGAGGGTCGGGAGGCCGCCGCCCTTGGTGACGGTGTCGAAGTAGCCGGCGTTGAACCAGCTGAGGGCCGGCAGGCTGTTGTCCGCCTTGGGGCCGCGGAAGTCGCCGTTGATCCCGATGACGGGCTTCGGCGCCGGCTTGGGGGCGGGGGCGGCGGGCTTCTTGCGGCGGGGCATGGGGAAATCCTTTTCCGGGGTCGTCTGCGGAAGACGGGGACGCGTCGTGCGTCCGGGATAGGTCGAAAAAACTTGGCAGACCCGTCTTCCCGTTGCGGGCGAGATGACGGAGACTGGCGCCGGGGCGACGGGAGCCGCGGTCGTGCGGGACGTCGTCGGGCGGGGGGCGTCGTAAGGACCCCGCCGCTCGGGCGATCATGCCGTCGCGGCGGGGTCTCTCGACGTGGGAGCGTCTTGCTCCGGGGCGGTCGAATCCTTTCAACCGGCCGCGGGGGGCTTGCCGGCCGGACGTTCCGGCGGCCGCCCCGACCTGCGACGCGGGGGACATTAGCAGGGGGAATCTCCCTAGGGGTTCCTCTCCCCGAAGTTGTGCAAGATCTCCCTCAAGTCCCCATATCTGCCGTCCACACCCGTTCAGGTGGCCCGACCCCGGCCGATTCTGTTGCGTTTTGCAACGCTTTTCGCGGTCGCTCCTCGACCAAACTGTTCAGAACCGAAGCAACGCTTCGTAATCCCCGCTCCCGACGGGCGACCGCTCCCCCACCCCTTTTCTCAGGGGCTTCACCACCCGCAAACGCCGGGGGTCAGGAGCGCCCGGGGGACCGCCAGCCGGACCGTGCCCTCGGTCGGACGGCAGATGATGTGCTGGGCGGTGCAATTCTGGACGACGTCCGGCTCGGTCAGGGCGTAGAAGCACCCGCCGTCGCTCACCTCGCCGCGGGGGACCGCGTCGTAGAGGGCGGCGAGGCGTTCGTGCGAGTGCCCGATCACGTCGCCGTCAGGGTCGGCCGCCTCGCTGCCGCCGCCGGCGTCCAACACGCGGAGGTGGTTCGTCGCCACCAACGGGTCGTCCCCCTCCCCCCAGATCACGCCGCTGCGGCGGGGCGTGCGTTCGACCACGACCCGCTCCGAATTGTCCCGCCCCACGACCGTCACGATCGCCCCGCAGACCAGCCGCTCCCGGCGGATGCGGACCACCGCGTCGGAGAAGTCCTTCGCCACCGTCAGCACCCGGCGGAGGAACAGCAGCACCGGGCAGCCCAACAGGTCCGGGGCCCCGGCGACGCCCACGGCGTTCAGGGCGAGGGCGAACCCGCGGGAGCTCTGCCCCGTCACCACCCCGATGCCCCCCGGCCAGCCGGCGTTCCAGACCGTCAGCGGCGAGCCGCCGGGGCCCTCCGCGTAGCGGGTCTCCACCAGCAGGCTGGCCCGGGCCAGCGGGCCGGCGGGAATCCAGTCCATGTTGCGGGCCAGCACCGGGCCGCTCGGCGTCGCCAGCGCCGCGGTGCTGCACGCGAACCCGCTGAGGGCCAGGTCATAGGTGCAGTTCGCCACCAGCACCTCGGCCCAGGTGGACCCCAGCAGGTGGGCGAGGGCCTCCGCCTCCGCCCGCCAGCGCCCCTTGGTGCGGGCGTTGACGGCCAGCGCCAGCCCGCCGGCGCCGGTGGGCAGGTGCGTCCGCAGATCGGCGAGCAGTTCGCGGCAGCGGTCCAGGCTGTCGGCGGGCAGTTGCCGGAACCGCTCGGCGGGGGGAAGATCGCCGTTCAGCCGCACCGCCGGGGCGTCCGCCCAAGGCAGCAGCCCGCCGCCCCCGGCGGGGGGTCCCGTGGGCTGCGGCGGCTCGGCGGGGCTCGACATGCAGGAAACTTTACACAAATCTCGTGGGCTCTCACGTCCGGCTGGCACGCCGATTGCCGATGAGACTCCGTCCCGACGGCTCCCGACCGCACTCCCTCCCATTTCGACAGAGCCCCGTCCAACGCATCAGTTTGCCCTCCGCGACGAGGGCGACACCGACCGCCTCGGACGGATCCTCGCCGCGGGGCTCCGCGTCGGCTCGGTCGTCGGGTTGAACGGGGACCTGGGCGCCGGCAAAACGCGGCTGGTGCGGGCCGTCGCCCTGGCCGCCGGCGTGGCGCCGGAGGAGATCGGCAGCCCCACGTTCACCCTTGTCCGCGAATACGCGACCGACTTCACCGCCGCGTTCTCCCCGGACGACGCCGCCTCCGCTGCGGGCGAGTCCGCCCCGCCCCGCCCGCCGGTCCTCTTTCACCTCGACGCCTACCGGCTGACGGACGAGGACGACTACCTGAACCTCGGCCCGGAGGAGTTCGTCGAGGCCGGCGCCGTGCTGATCGAATGGGCCGAGCGCGTGGAAGACGTGTTGCCGGCTGACCGGCTCACCCTCACGCTCGCCGCCACCGGCGAGACGAGTCGCGCCGTTACGCTGACCGCCGGCGGCCCCGACGCCCGCCGCCTGCGGGACGCGGTTCTGTCCGAGTTCTCCCCCGCCGCGGCCCGCAATGACCGCTGACGGCCCCGCCCTCTCGGTGCACCGCCCGGAAGAGAGCGGGTCCCGGGCCGCGGAGGCGGCCGAACCGCCGGAGCCGGAAGGCTTTCGGGCGGAGCTGGACCTGTACGTCGGCCCGATCGACCTGCTCCATCACCTCGCCCGCCGCAGCGAGCTGGACCTGCTCGATCTGCCGTTGGCGGAGGTCGTCGGCCAGTTCGAAACCTACAGCCGCACGCTGGGCTTTCTCGACTTGGACGGGACGGGGGACTTCCTCTCCGCCGCGACGCACCTGGTGGAGATGAAGAGCAAACGGGCACTGCCGGTCGCCCCGAAGAAGACGAAGGAGGAGGCTCCCAGCGAGGACCGCACCGCCCTGCTGAGCCGGCTGCTGGAGTACCGCCGCTATAAGGAGGCCGCCGCCGCCCTGGAGCGCCGGGCCTCCGGCGCCGCGGAGCGGCTGCCGCGGATCGTGGAACGCCCCTCCAACGACCGCGGCGGCGCCGACCGCATCCGCGACGTGGAGTTGTGGGACCTGGTCGGGGCGTTGGCCCGCGTGATCGAACCGGCCGAGGAGGTCGGCGCCGGCACCGTGAAGCGGGAGGCGATCCCGGTGGCGAAGTGGGTCGAACTCCTCGGCGAGCGGGTCCGCAAGGAGGGCCGCCTGCGGTTTGAGGACTGCTTCGAGGACCCGAAGGACCGCGACGCCGTCACCGGGGCGTTCCTCGCCGTGCTGGAACTGCTCCGCCACCACCGCTTCCGGGCGGAGCAGAAGGAGAACTTCGGCCCGATCGTGATCCTGCCGCCGGCATAGCATGTAGGGTCCGCTGTGCGGACCGTCCCCTTCGCCTCCGCCCCCTCGTCGCGGTCCGCACAGCGGACCCTACGCCGCTCGCCCGCCGCATTGAGATTATGCCGAAGTTCGAGGTCGTCAGCGAGTTCGCCCCCGGCGGCGACCAGCCCAAAGCGATCGAGGCCCTCACCGCCGGGCTGAAGGCCGGCGAGCGGGATCAGGTGTTGCTCGGCGTGACCGGCTCCGGCAAGACGTTCACGATCGCCAACGTGATCGAGAAGGTCCAGAAGCCCACGCTGGTGCTCTCGCACAACAAAACCCTCGCCGCCCAGCTGTACGGGGAGCTGCGGGAGTTCTTTCCCAACAACGCCGTCAGTTATTTCGTCAGTTATTACGACTACTATCAGCCGGAGGCGTACATCCCCGCGAGGGATATTTACATTGAAAAAGACTCCAGCATCAACGAGGAGATCGACCGTCTGCGGCTCCAGGCGACGAGCCAGCTGGTCAGCCGCCGGGACGTGATCGTGGTGTCGTCGGTTAGTTGTATTTACGGACTCGGCAGCCCGAAAGAATACGTCAACATGATGGTGCCCGTCCGCGTGGGCGAGGAATTAGACCGCGACGAGGCCCTGCTCAAGTTCATCGACATTCAGTACGACCGCAACGACTACGACCTGGCCCGCGGCCGGTTCCGGGTGCGGGGGGACACCATCGAGCTGTGGCCCGCCTACGAGGAATTCGCCTACCGCATCGAGCTGTGGGGCGACGAGGTGGAGGCCCTCTCCGTCATCAACCCCACCAGCGGGGAGACGATCAAAAAGGTCGACGAGGCGTATATCTATCCCGCCAAGCACTTCGTGATGCCGGCGGACAAGATGGAGCGGGCGCTGAAAGAGATCGACGACGAACTCAACGCCCAGCTCGAACGATTCCACAAGGAGGGCAAACTACTGGAGGCCCAGCGGCTCAGCGCCCGCACGCGGTACGACGTGGAGCTAATGAAGGAGGCCGGGTTCTGCCCCGGCATCGAGAACTACAGCCGGGCTCTCGCCGGCCGCAAGCCGGGCCAGCCGCCCGATACGCTGCTGGACTTCTTCCCCAAGGACTTTTTGACGGTCATCGACGAGTCGCACGTCACCGTGCCGCAGGTGCGGGCGATGTTCAACGGCGACCACGCCCGCAAAAAAACGCTGGTGGAGCACGGTTTTCGCCTGCCGATGGCGATGGACAACCGACCGCTCAAATTTGAGGAGTGGGAGCAACGCCGCGGGCAGACGATTTTCGTCTCCGCCACCCCGGACGACTGGGAACTGGACCTCACCGGCGGGGAGATCGTCGAGCAGGTGATCCGCCCCACCGGCCTCGTCGACCCGCAAATCCACGTCGTTCCCGCCCGCGGCCAGGTCCCGCATTTAAGAGAGCAGATCGCCAAGCGGGTCGAACGCGGCGAACGGGTGCTCGTCACCTGTTTGACGAAGCGTCTGAGCGAAGATTTAACGGCCTATCTGCAGGAGGACGGGGTGAAATGCATGTGGCTGCACAGCGAAATGGACGCGATCGAACGCGTCCAGGTGCTCCGCGAACTGCGGGAGGGCAGCCACGACGTGGTCATCGGCGTGAACCTGCTGCGGGAAGGATTGGACCTGCCGGAGGTCTCGCTGGTGGCGATCCTGGACGCCGATAAAGAGGGTTTTCTCCGCAGCGAAACCAGCCTCATCCAGACGATCGGCCGCAGCGCCCGGAACGTCAACGCGGAGGTGTTTCTCTACGCCGACCGCGTCACCGACAGCATGGCCCGGGCGATGGAGGAGACGAACCGCCGCCGGGCGATTCAGATCGCCCATAACAAGAAACACAACATCACCCCCCGCTCCACGACCCGCAAAATCAGCGGCGGGATCGAGGCGGAGGTGGACGCCAACCGCAGCGTCCGCGAGGCGGTGACGACCGAGGAGAAGACCGTCGTCATCACCAAGGAACTGATCGCGGAACTGGAAAAAGAGATGCTGACCGCCGCGGAAAACCTGGAGTTCGAAAAGGCCGCCAGCCTGCGGGACCGGGTGGCGAGCCTCAGCGATCGCATCGGCGAACCGCTGGAGGCGGCGGACCTGAAGCCCGCCGGCGGCCGCGGCAAACGCGGCCGCCGGGGCCGCGGCGGAGGCAAAAAGGGCGGCGACCGCGTCCCCATACCCGCCGGCTCCTCCGGCCGCTAAAGAGTCGTGCGGGAGAGCAGAGCGTAACCAGCCCGATGCGCAAGCGTCGGCCGTCGGCGGACTCATCGAGCCAGCGACGCACGGCTGGAGCTTGCGCTCCGGGCTGGTATTGATCCCTGCCTTCACACCCAGAATTGCAGATACCAGTCCATCGCCGCCCCGATCGGCGGGACGGCTTCGCACAGGAGCATCAACGGCAGATACAACCGGACGAGAAACGGGTGCTTGCCGGAGTAGACGCCGTAATAAATCGGGTAATACAGCGGTCCCGCGGCGAGCACGTACAGCGCCAGCACGATCGCCAGATACGCCGGCAGCCACTTCCAAAAGTGGTTCCAGTCGAATCGATGCTGCGGACGCACGGGGGACGGCTCGGCGGGGGTCGGATCGCAGTCTACCCGCGCAGGCGGCGGAGTTCGTGCGAAATCCGCTCGGCCAACTCCGCCGCCGGGTCCGTCGCCGTCAACCGCCGCACCGGCGGCGGGGCGGCCAGCTCCTCGACCAGCGCCGCCCGCAGCCGGCCCGGCAGGTCCGGCCCCTCCTCCACGACCGCGCCGCCCTGGATCGCCGCGTGCCGGCGGGCGTTGGCGAGTTGATGCCCCGCGGCCCCCGGGTACGGCACGAGGATCGGCCGCACCCCGTACCCGGCGGCCTCCGCCAGCGTCAGCGCCCCGGCCCGCGTGATCGACACGGCCGCCTCCGCCATGCGCACCGCGGCCTGCGGGAAGAAGGGGGCGACCTCCAGCCGCTCCGGCCGCGTCCCCGCCGCCAGATACGCGGCCCGTACCGCGTCGACGTCGCCGCCGCACTGGTGACGAACCCGCAGCGTGCCGGCGTCCGCCAACCCCGCGACGACCGCGGGCACGGCGGCGTCCAACGCCGACGACCCCGCGGACCCGCCCATCACAAACAGCGACCGCGGCTCCACCGACACCTCCCCCGGCAACCCGCGTTTGCGGTTCGGCGTCGTGCGGAAGACACGGGCGGCCAGCGGGGCCAGCGCCCGCGTCGCCCGGCCGTCGACGGCGTTCGGCTCGATCAGAACGGCCGTCGCCCCGCCCGCCCGAGCTCCCAGCACGCCGGGAACGCTCACGTACCCGCCCGTCCCGACCGCCACGCAGGCCCGCCCGGCGGCCAGCCGCCGGGCGGTCGCGAAGCAGCACCCGAAGCCCCCCGCGAACGCCCGCGACCGCACGGTTCCGCCGAGCGGAGCCAGCGGAAATGTCTCGTGGGAGTACGGCTCCGCGCCCATCATGCGCAACTCGACGGGCCGCTCACCGGTGAGGAACCGCAGCTCCGGGGGCCCCGGCGACGCGGCGAGGGCGTCCGCGACGGCGAGCCCCAAAGTGAGGTGCCCGCCGCTGCCGCCGCCGCAGAACAGAACCAGCGGGAGTCGACCGAGAGTCACGGAAAGTCTCTCGACTCTTCAACCGGGAGTCCGCGAGAGTCCGCCGGGCGTCCGAGGGCGAGCGCGAGGCCAATCGCGGCGCAGGTCACTACCAGACTGCTCCCCCCGCGGGAGAGGAACGGGTGCGGGATGCCGGTCGGCGGGAGCAGCCCGCAGACCACGCCGGCGTTCAACAGCGCCTGCCCGACCAGCTGGACGATCAGCGCCCCGGCCGCGGCCCGCCGGACCGGCGGGGCGACGCGGACCGCCCGCAGGCCGAACCACGCCAGCGCCACCCAGAGCAGCAACACCCCGCCGGCGCCGACGAGGCCCAATTCCTCCCCGACGGCGGCGAGGGCGAAGTCGTCGTCGGCCTCCGGCAGAAAGCTCAGTTTCTGCCAGCCCCGGCCCAGTCCGCAGCCCCACACGCCGCCGGAGCCCAGGGCAACGGCCCCCTGCCGGACCTGATACGGGGCGGCGGCCGGGTCGGCGAGGGCTTCGAGGAACGCCGTCACCCGGCCCCACTGGTACGGCCGCAGCCAGAAGGTCGCCGCGGCGGCCGGCAGGGCCGCACAGAGCCCCGCCGCGAACGGCCACGCCGGCCACCCCCGCAGCCAGACGGCCGCCGTCGCCCCCAGCAGCACGGTGACGGCCGTGGACAGATCCGGCTCCGCCGCGATCAGCCCTGCGCACAGCACGGCCGGCCACAGACCGCCCGCCCGCCGGAGGGAGCCGAGTCCGAACCGCCCGGCGATCAGGCGCCGGGGGGGCACGGGGCGAAAGGCGATCGCCAGCGGCACGCACAGCTTCGCCAGCTCCGCCGGTTGCACGCTGACGCCGGCGGCCCGCAGCCAACGCCGGGCCCCGCCGCTTTTCACCCCCACGCCGGGGATCAGCACGGCGACCAACAGCAACACGGTCCCCGCCAGCAGCCACGGGGTGAGAATGCGAATCCACCGCGGCGGCGTGCTGGCGCAGACGACGCCCGCCGCGACGGCGACGGCCATCAGGATGCAGCACTTCGCCAGCACGCGGGCCGGGTCCGGCTCGGCCATGGCGGTCGAGTGGGCGACCGTCAGCCCCACCCCGGCCAGCACGGCCGCGACGCAGAGGAAGGCGCGGCGATCGTCGCCGGCGGGGCTCATGGGGTCCTGATCTAGCGCAGGTTCAGACTGGCGAACGCGGCCGCGGCGCAGACCGCCGAGCCGATCCAGAACCGCACCACGATGCGGCCCTCGGCGTGGCCGCGAAAGACGAAGTGGTTGTGCAGCGGGCTGCAGGCGATCGGTTTGAAGCCCCACAGCCGGTAGCAGCCGACCTGCCCGATAACGGAGACGGCCTCCGCCACGAAGGCGCCGGCGACGAGGATCAGCAACAGTTCCTGCCGCACCGCCGCGGCCCCGAAGGCCAGCAGGCCGCCGAACGACAGGGCGCCGGTGTCCCCCATGAACACCTCCGCCGGGTGCGTATTGAACCAGAGAAAGCCGAGCATCCCGCCGGTCGCGGCGCTCAGCAGCACGGCGAGTTCCCCCCCGCCGCGGACGTGCGGGACGGTGAGGTGCTCCGCCCAGAGGGCGTGCCCGGCGAGATAGCACAGGCCAGTGACCGCGGCCCCGCTGACCACCGCACAGCCGGCGGCGAGCCCGTCGAGGCCGTCGGTCAGGTTCACCGCGTTGGAGCCGGCCGTCGTCACCAGGGCGATCCAGGGGACGAACAGCAGCCCGGTGGGGATTTCGAAGCCGCCCAGCGGCAGCACGATCGCCGTCGTCGCCCCGGCCTCCTGCAACGCGAGTTGCAGGACGACCGCGGCGAGCGCCGCGAGGCCGAACTGCACCGCGAGCTTCTCCTTCGCCCGCAGCCCCCGGCGGGCGGTGCGGAGCTTCACCCAGTCGTCCGCGGCGCCCAGCGCCGCGAAGGAGCCGACGACCAGCAGCCCGGCCTGCACGAAGCGGTTGGAGAGGTCGCCCCAGACCGCCCCGCCCAGCAGGGTCGCGGCGACGGTGAACAGGCCGCCCATCGTCGGGGTGCCGGTTTTATTTGCGTGGAGGGCGTCCAGCGTGCCGCTGGCGCTCTTCACCTCTTCCCGAAACCGGGCCCGCAGCCAGGCGATCGCTTTGGGGCCCAGCAGCAGGGCCAAACAGAAGGCGGTCACCCCGGCGGCGACGGTGCGGCCGGCGAGGAACACCCGGCTGTCCCCGGACACCAGCGCGTCGGCGGAGTCCAACAGCGGGCCGAACGCCTGGAGCAGGAAGACGATCATCGGCCAGGCCGCGGTCGCGTCGGGGGACTGGGGAGAGACGAAACGGGGGCGTGAATGAAAACGCCCCCGCCGGCGTTTCCGCCGGCGGGGGCGC
>NZ_JBINJD010000250.1:0-4734 GCF_043951915.1 Alienimonas sp. DA493
CGCTTGCGCTTCGGGCTCACGGGGAACCCTTCCCGGAGACGCCGCGTCAGAGCGGGATCGGGTCGAGGACGCCCTCGGGGATGGCCTCGGAGCCGGCGGCGGCCCGGAAGACGGCGTTGACGAGTTCCTCCCTGCTGATCGGCTTGGCGGCGTGGGCGTCGCAGCCGGCGGCGAGGCAGGCGTCGGCGTCGCCGTCCATCGCGTGGGCGGTCAGGGCGACGACCGGTCCGCGATAGCCGCGGCTCCGCAGTTCCCGGACCGCCTCGTACCCGTCGAGGACCGGCATCTGCATGTCCATCAGCACCACGTCGAACCCCGCCCCCAGGTCCGGCGGGGCGGCGCCGGGGCGTCGGGTGGGGGGGAACAGCGCGTCGATCGCGGCGCGGCCGTCGCTGACCGCCTCCACCTCGGCGCCCGCCTTGTTCAGCAGGAAGGTGATCAGGCGGCGGCTGTCCTCGGCGTCCTCCGCCAGCAACACCCGGCGGCCGACCAGCGGCTTGGGCGCCGCCGCCGCGGCCGGGGCGGGCGCCGGGGTCGGGGCCGCCGGTTCCCGCTCCAGCGGACGCGGCGAGGCGGGCGGCAGGCGCTTGCGGAGCCGGGGCGCGTCCGCCAGACACACGGCGGGATCGTCGCACGGCGGGGCCGGCACCCGCAGCCGGAAGGCGCTGCCGGCGCCCGGGACGCTCTCCGCCGTCAGCGTGCCCCCCAGCCGCTCCGCCAGCCGGCGGGAGATGGAGAGCCCCAGCCCCGTGCCCCCGTACCGCCGCGCGGCGCTGGAGTCCGCCTGCTCGAACGGCTCGAACAGGCGTTCCAGTTGGTCCGGGGAAATGCCGCAGCCGGTGTCGGCGACGACGAACTCCACCCACCCGCCGTCCGGCATGACCTCCCCGAACGGGCCGGACACCGGCCGCACCGAGAGCGTCACGGAGCTGCCGCCCCCCGCCGCGTCGCCGCCCCCCGCCGCTCGGCCGCCCGGTGCGGGGCGGGCGGTGAACTTGGCCGCGTTGCCCAGCAGGTTGAGCACGATCTGGCGGACTCGCACCGGGTCGCCCAGCACGGCCCGGCCGACGAACTGCGGGGCGACGTGGGCCGTGAGGGTCAGCCCGCCGGACTCGGCCCGGGGCCGCATCAGCTCGACGAGTTCATCGGCGAGGCGGGCGGCGGAATAGGGCACGCGGTCGACGGACAGCTTGCCGGCCTCGATCTTGGCCAGGTCCAGCACGTCGTTGATGAGCCGGAGCAGGTGCTCGCCGTTGCGGCGGATCGTGTGGGCGTTGGCGAGCGTTTCCTCCCACGCGGGGGCGGAGAGATCGTGCGGGAAGTCGACCGCCGCGGCCTCCGCGGCCTCGGCGGTGAGGTCGGCGAAGCCGAGGATCGCCGTCAGCGGGGTCCGCAGTTCGTGGCTCATGTTCGCCACGAACTCGCTTTTGGCGCGGTTGGCGGCCTCCGCCTGGGCTTTGGCTTCCTGGAGTTGTTCCTCGACGCGTTTGCGCTCCGTGACGTCCACCACGGCGCCGTGGAAGCTCAGCGGGCGGTCCTCCTCGTCCCGCGTGACCTGCCCGCGGGCTGCCAGCCAGCGGGTCGGACCGCCGACGGGGCGGACGCGGAACTCCGCGTCGAAGCGGCCGGTCTCGTAGGCGCGATGGATGCCGGCGGCGACGCGCGACTGGTCCTCGCGGTGGATGGGGTCGTACAGCCGGTCCGGATCGATGCCGACGGTCTCCGCCTCCGGGGGGAAGCCGAAGAAGGCCCGCAGCCCGCCGTCGGCCAGCAGCACGCCGGTGCGGAGGTCCCACAGCCAGGTGCCGACGTCCGCGGCGTCGATGGCGCTTTGCAGACGGCTGAGGCTCCGCTGCCGGGCGGTGACGTCGGTGCACAGGATCACGATCCCGCCGACCGCCCCGTCCTCGTCCCGCCACGGTTCGATGTGCCAGTCCAGCCAGCCGGGAACGTCGTCGTGGCGGGTGAAGGGATCGGCCTCCGCCCGGCGGGTTTCGCCGGCCAGACAGGCCTGGTGCACCTCCCGCCAGCGGTTCGGTTGGTTGGGCAGCACGTCGTAGTGGGAGCGGCCGACCAGGTCCGCCTCGTCCGGCAGGCCGTGCACCTCCAGCCAGAGGCGGCTGTGGTTCACGTACCGCATCTCGCGGTCGAACATCGCCACCGACGCCGGCGCCTGCGTGATGAACCGCTCCAGCAGATCGTGCCGCTCCCGGCGGGCCCGGTCCGCGGCGGCCTCGGCGGCGGCGGCGGCGAGTTGAGCCCGCTTCTCCGCCGTCACGTCCTGGGCGGCGCCGCGGTAACCCCGCAGTTCGCCGTCGTCGTCGATGATCGGGGCGCCGCTCAGCCGCACCCACCGCTCGCTGCCGTCCGGGTGCACGCTGCGGCGGATCAGGTCGCGGAACCGCTGCCGCTGGTCGCGGACGTGGTAAAACCAGTCCCGCACGCGGGCCGACTCCTTCGGCTCGTCGTACATCTCCCACGGCCGCATCCCGATCATCGCCGCCAGCGGGCGCCCGAACGACTCCTCGGCCTGCTCGGTGAGGAACGTGTACCGTCCGTCGGCGTCGATCTCCCAGATGAACTCCTCCGCGGTCTCGGCGACGTCGCGGAAGCGTTCCTCGCTGGCCCGGGCGCGGGCCTCGGCGGCGGCGCACGCTTCCGCCAACCGGTCTGCCTGAATGAGGTCCGCGGCGGCGGCGGCCAGATCGGCGAGCGTCTCGCGCTCCTCGTCGGTCCAGTCGCGCGGGACGCGATCCAAGGCGCACAGCACGCCGGCCTCCCCGTCGTTCGGCAGCGTCACGGACACGCCGAGGTAGCCCCGCACCCCCAGCGACGCCGGCCCCGGCAGGTCCCGGAACTCCGGCCGCTCCGTCACGTCCCGGACGGCCAGTTCCCCGTGCGCGGCGCAGCGGCCGCACAGACCGTCGGCGGCGTCCAGGTCCGCGCCGGCCTCCAGGCCGGCCGCGCTGAGGATCCGCTGACGGCCCGCGACGATGACCGACATCGTCGCCCACTCCGCCCCCAGCGTCCGCCGCACGGTGCGCACGATGCGGTCCAGTGCCGCCGCGTTGCACAGCGGCGGCGTCTTGCCGGAGGACGACCCCGCGGTCGGCGGGGCTTCGGCTTCGCCCGGCGCCGGCGGCAGTTCGGGAAGCGCCGGGCCCTCCGTCAGAACGGACCCGGCGATGGGCGGCGGAACCTGCGGCACGGGACGGAACAAGCGGAGGAGAGGGCCGGGGAATCTCCCATGTCATCGCCCGGTCGGCCCCGTCCATTTCAGCCTGCCGGCCCGATCGGTCCCCCGACGCCGAACCCCAAACCGGGACTGCCGGTCCCTCCGGTTGACGCGGACTCGACGGTTTGTCCCGTTCCATCAATCGAACGCCGCCTCCGCGGTCGCTCCTGAGGCGACCGCGGACGCGGCGTCGGGGACGAAACGCAGGGGCGCGGGGTCAGGCGGTCAGGCCGCTGAGCACGCCGCCGTCGCAGAGGTCTTCCTGACCGAAGGTGTCCCGCTCCACGCCGAACGGCTTGGCGAGGCTGAGGAGCAGGCGGTTGTGCGGCACGTCGCCCATGTGCAGGGCCCGGCCCATTTTGAAGTCCAACCCGCCGCCGATTAGGACCCAGGGGATGTCGTTCAGGCTGTGCGAGTTGCCGGTCCCCATCTCGTTCGTCCAGACCACGGTGGTGTGGTCCAGCATCGAACCGGGGTGGCCGGGCTCGGGGGTCTCGGCGAGCTGCGTGCACAGCCGGGCGACCTCCTCGGCGTACCAGGCGTTGATGCGGGTCAGCTTGTCGACCGCGTCGTCGTTGCCGTCCGGCTCGTGGGAGAGGGTGTGGTGGCTCTCGTCGACGCCGATCCAGCGGAACTTCGCCCCGCCCACGCTGTTGGTGTACTGCAGCGTGGCGACGCGGCAGGCGTCCCGGCGGAAGGCGTCGATCAGCAGATCCCGCTGGGCGGCGGCGATCTCCGGGATGCGGTCGTTGAGCAGCTCCAGGGCGGGGTCCGGCTCCGGCAGGGCGTGGCCGAGGTGCTCGGCGTCGTCGACGCCGCCGTCCGGCTTGCCGACCGGCTCCGCCTTCGCCAACTGGCGTTCCATCTGCCGCACGAACGCTTCGTGCTGCTCCAGGATCGCCCGGTCCTCCGCCCCCACCAGGCCCTTCACCTTGGCGAGGTCGGCCCGGACGTCGTCCAGCACGGTGGCAAGGAGCTGATTGTCCTTCGTCCGGCCGTACAGCTTCTTGAACATCCGGTGCGGGTCGTCGATCGGGGCGATCGGCTTGTTGGACCCGGCGTAGACCATCCGGGTCCAGGTGTCGGCCCGATCCGGGACCATCACGCCGAACTCCAGCGAGCCGAAGCGGGTCTCGGTTTCGGCGACGGATTGCAGGTGGTTCTTGATCTCCTGATCGATGGAGATGCCGCTGCTCCAGCCGGCGGGGGTGTCGCTGCCGCCCTGCACGTTGCCGGGCAGCAGGATTTTGCCCGTCAGCAGACAGCCGATGCCGCGCATGTGGCGGTCGCCGTCGCCCTGCATCTTGTTGTTCACGCCGCGGAGCAGCAGCGTCTGGTCCTTGAACGGGGCCAGCGGGGCCAGCGAGCCGGTCAGTTCGAAGTCGGTCGTTTCGCTGTACTGCTTGGCGTTCTTGTCCAGCACGTCCGGCCAGAACGTCTTGGGGACCACGCCGTTGGGGCTGAAGATCACCACGATCCGCCGCGGGGCCGGCCGGCCG
>NZ_JBINJD010000251.1:0-4708 GCF_043951915.1 Alienimonas sp. DA493
GAGCCGCGTCGCCGGCGTCTTCTTCAGGCGGCGTTCGATCTTCCACACGGGCTCGTCGCCGGCGGGTTTGACGTAGACGGCGGTGCGGATCGGGGAACGCTCCGCGGAGTCCCGTTTCGGTTCGGACTTCTGAGCGAGTACGACGAGCCGGCCGGGCACGATGCGGCGTTCGACCACGGTCAGACCATCCCGGACCGCGTCCTGCCCGTTCGCTCGACCCCGCGAGAGGTCAGCGGGGTTGATGACGAGTCCCGGCGTCAGTCCGGCCTCCAAGCGGACGAAGAGGCGGGGCGTGAACGCGCGGGCAATCGGATCGCGAGGCACGGCGGAGAGGCTCCGCTGGCCCAACGGCGTCCGGTGCAGTTCCCACTCATACCGTTCGAGCAAATCTCCGGCGCTGACCGGTCCCCGCAGGGCGGCGGCCAACTCGAGGGCTTCCTCCGACTGATCTGACGCCAGCCGCAGCGCCGCCTTTTCCGCCTCGCTGACCGGCACGCGGTCGGCGGTCGCCGCTTCCCACCGAGCTAGGATCGCCGCGACGGCGGGGTCGACCGCGGGCGGGTTGGGTTCGCCCACAACCGGGGCGCCCGTCTCCGGGCCGGCGGAGCAGAGCAGCAGGGCGAGCAGAACCGGGGGCGCCGGCATGGGGGTCCCGTCCGTGGGAGGAGAGCGAGTTGCGAACGACGCCTCGTGCGCCGAACCCGCACCCTAGTTCCCCGTCCCTGGCGCGCGAACGGCGGTTCGCCGCCGGTTCGCCGGAAGGCCGCCGACCGGGTCGTCCGCCGGGGCGACCCTTTCCCGGCCGGGGGCGGCGGCCCATCATGGCTCCGATGGATTCGTCCCGCACCGGCTCCGCGAGTTCCCCCGTGCCTCACGCGCCCCTCGCCCGCAACGCGCCCGCGTTGCTCGCCGCCCTGCTGCTCTTCGCGGGCGCCGCCTTGGGACAGGAGGACTTCGGCGACCCGCCCGCCGGACTCGCGACCGATCCCCCGGCGACCGGCCCCGCGCCGGGTCCGGCTGCGGAGACTGCCGAGGCCGACGCGCCGGACCCGATGATCGCCCGGTTGGAGGCGGCCCGCGCGGCGCTTGCCGCCGAGGGGGTCGTCGATCCGCTGCCGCAGAGCGGGCCGCTGCGGATCGCCTACGAACGGGCCACGCTGCCCTACGTCCGCGACCGCCGGGCCCAGCCGGTGCGGACGCTCTCCGGGGTGGTGCGGGTGTTGAACGCGGGGACGCAGCCGGTGCACCTCGGCCCCGGCGTCACGCTGACGGCGGAACGGCAGACGCTGCTCCCCAACGTCGTGCCGGAGGGGCTGCGGTACACCGCGAACGACATTCGCGGCGACGCGGCGGATTGGGCGAGCTACCGCACCGTCGCCCCGGGAGAGGTCGCGGAGTTCCCGGCGTCCTTCGTGAACCTCCCCGGCGGCCGCAACGACCTGCCGAACGAGTTGACGCTGACGGTCCCGTACGTCGTCGGCGGGACGGTCGCCCCGCCGGAAACCGAGGGCGGCCCCGCGGCGGAGGTGGAGGGCGGAACGGAACTGGTCGCCGAGCTGGACGTCGCCGCCTATCACCGCGGTCTGGCGGACCTGGAGGTCCGCCGCACCGGGCCGAAGGACGCGCTGGTCGTGTTCGCGGTGCGGGGGGAGCTGACCTACCTCGGCCGGTTCGCCCTGCTGGACCGGATGCGGGCGACGGCGAGCGAGGGCGGCCGGCGGGGCGTGCTGCTCTGGGAGAACGTGGCCCGCGACGGGGACGGCGACTGGGCGCCGGCCGTCCCGCCGCTGCCCGACGCCCCGGCGGGGCCGCTGGGCCAACCGGGCTTCGACCCCGCGGAGCAGGCCCGGTTCGCGGAATTCGCCTCCTACCGCTCCACGGGGTGGCCGCCGTTGCAGGCGGGGTTCGCGGAGTTCGCCCGGGCCGTGGGATTGCTCGGCGGCCCGGACGACCCGCCGACGGAGGAGATGCTCGGCGCCGCCGGCGAACTGCGGCTCGCCCTGCGGGAGGGCGGCATGGCGCTGGGCTCGCAGGGGCCGGCGGGGGACTTCGGGGAGACCCTGTACGAGGATGCGACCGACGCCGCCGCGGAGGTGCTGGCGAGCGCCCTGCGGACGCTCGGGCCGGCCGAGGCCGAGGCCCTGATCCGCAACGCCGACCCGCTGGTGCGGCCGGGCGCGGTTCGCCACGCCGGGCCGAACCTCCCCCCGGACCGCGTGCCGCTGCTGATCGAACTGACCACGGACGCGAGCTTCGCCGTCCGCAGCGCCGCCGCGTCCGCCCTCGGGGCGTTCGACCGGGACGACGCCCGGGCGGCGCTCGCCGGACTGGTGCGGAACGCGGAGGACCCGCAACTGGCCGCCGCCGCCGCGGAGAGCCTCGCCGTCTCCCGGTTCCCCAAGGGGCAGACGGCGCTGGCCGAGACGCTGGCGGACGGGGCGGAGGGGGTGCCGTCGGAGGCGTTCGCCGTCTTGGCGGAGTACAGCGACCCCGCGTGGGAGGGCACGCTGGTGGCGCTGGCCGGGGACGAAACGGCGGAGCCGGACGTGCGAGTCGCCGCCCTGCGGGCCGTGGTGGCGGGGCGGTCGTCGGCGGCGGACCGGTTGCTCGCCGACGCGATCGCCGGGGGGGACCCGGTCGCCGCCCGGGCCGCCTTCAACGAACTGGCGGAGCGGTCGGACCCCGCCTCCCGGGCGCTGGCGGCACGCTACGCCCTCTCGGCGCTGACCGACGCCGCCGAGGCCGGCGACCCGTTGGACGACGAGGTGGCGGACTTCCTCCGCGAGACCCGCCCGCCGGCCGCCGCCGAGCCGCTGTGGCGGCTGTTCGACGCCGGCGAGGGATCGCCCCGGCCCGAAACGATCGAGTTGCTCGCCGCCCTCGCCCCGACGGCGGGCGACCGGGCGTCGGCGGAAGCCGTGGGCGGGCGGCTGGCGGACGCGTGGGAGCGGATGGACCGGGCGGCCCGCACCGTCACGCTGGACGCCGTCGCCGACCTCGCCCCGGACCGCCTGCCTCCGCTGGCCGGCGACGCCCTCAAAAGCGGCGACCAATCCTTCGAGCAGGCCGCCAGCGCCGCCCTCGACGCCGCCCGCACCGACCCGGCGACCGTGGACCGCCTGCTGATCGAGGCCTTCCAATCCGCCGAGGACGCCACCGCGGCGATCCGGCTGGCGCTCACGCTGATCGCCCGCGCGACCCCCGCGACGCGGGCCGCCGTGCTGGAGGGCCGCTGGGACGAGAACCCCGTGCGGCGGGCCGCGGCGGACGCGGCCGTGACCCGGCTCACGCTGTACGGGCCGGCCCAGGCGTTCTTCTACGAGGCCGGGCAGCAGGCAATGCGGGACGCGAACGAGGACGGCCTGGTCGACGGCGGCGTCGAGCCCCACCGCGACAGCCTGAAGTATCTCGATATCGCCGTCCGCCTCGATCCGGAGCTGGCCGCCGGCTGGAGCCAGCGGGCCTTCAGCCGCGGGCAGGCCGGAGAATTGGAGGGCGCCCGCGACGACTACCGCAGGGCGCTGGAGCTCGACCCGTACGACAACCTCGCAATGACCGGCCTGGCGATCCTGGAGATCGAACTGGGCGGCGACGTCGACGGCGGTCTCGCCCGGGCGGAGGAGGGGCTGAAGAAGTACCCGGAGGATCGGCTGTTCGCCTACAACATGGCCTGCGTCTACGGCGTCGCCGCAAAGGCCTTGCAGCCGGCGATCGACTCCGGCGAGGCCGACGCCGAGACGAAGGAACGCTACGAGCGTTACCACGACAAGGCCCGCGAGCACCTGATCCGCTCCTACCGCCTCGGCCTCGACGGGGCGGACCACCGGCACCACGCCTCGACCGACCCGGACCTCGACGTCCTGCACGGCGACCCCGCGTTCGAGCAGGTCGTCGCCGGAACCCTCCCGCCGGCTCCCGGCGAGGAAGGCCCCGGCGAGGACGGCGACGCCCCCGCCCAAGACGGCCCGCCACCCGCGAACGGGCCGGTCGACGGCAACCCGTTCGAATAACTCCCGTTTCGCCGTCGCCGGTCGGCGGCCGCCCCCGCTTGAAGACTCCATGCGCATCGATCAGGTCGTCACCGGCGGCGGAGACCGGGGGGAGACTTCCCTGGCGGACGGCTCCCGCGTTCCCAAGACCGACGCGCGGCTGGCGGCGATCGGCGACGTGGACGAACTGAACGCCGCCGTGGGCCTCGCCCGCTGCGCCGCGGCCGGGGACGGGGCGATCGACGCCCCGCTGGCGGCCGTGCAGCAGGATTTATTCGATCTGGGGGCGGACCTCGCCGTGCCGCTGACGGAGGGGGAGGAGACCGCCGAACGCCCGCCGCTGCGGATCAGCGCCGCCCAGACGGAGCGGATCACGAACGCCGCGAAGGCGGCCGCGGCGCCCCAGCCGGCGCTGTCCAGCTTCGTACTGCCGGGCGGCACGGAATTGGCAGCCCGCCTGCACCTCGCCCGGACCGTCTGCCGCCGGGCGGAGCGGTCCCTCTGGGCTTTGCACGCCGCGGCGGGTTCCGACGGACCAGGGGTGAACCCGCAGGCCGCGGTCTACCTCAACCGGCTCAGCGACCTGCTGTTCTGCCTGAGCCGCGCCGCCAACGAAAACGGCGCCGTCGACGTGCTGTGGGTCCCGGGGGCGAACCGCTCGTAGGGTCCGCTGTGCGGACCGTTCTCACCCGGGGACCGCAGATTCCAAAACGGTCCGC